>JAPPLK010000030.1 GCA_028819435.1 Nitrospira sp. | reverse complement strand
CCGCCAAGATGCCGTAACACGACCTGCTGTAGAAGAAACACCAAGAGAGCCGCTAGCCCTTACTGGTTAGCGGCTCTTTTTTTATAAATCACTCCCCCCTTGAGTTGCATAAGAAACCGGAAGCCGTGTATAAGAATTACAGACCCTTCAGTATATGGATTGACTGGCGACGCTGATGATCGGAAGATGGATCTTCATGGGACACGAGACAACTTCATGTAAGGAGGCAATGTGAAAATCTCTTTGCTATTTCCTCCCAGTTGGCATCCCTCGCAACCCTATCTGAGTCTTCCGTGCCTCACGGCTTTTCTTGACCAAGCCGGTATTACCGACAAGAGTCAACGGGATCTGAACATAGAACTTCTCGATACGATTCTCTCAAGAACGTATGGCCTGGAAGTGTATGAAAAACTGGTTGAAAAACTGAGGCAATTGGAACATTCGCGTGAAGGCGGGACGGGACCGGGGAGCGATGAACATTACGGTCGAATCGTGGAAGCCTTGGATCGATTTCCCCATTTGATCGACCAGATTGAACCGGCTAAGGCCTCACTTCATGGGGAAGAGTTTTATGACATTGAGCGGTACAGGGAATGCCTGTTTTTAATCGATCGCTGGTTGGAGGTGGTGTCTTCGGTCTATTTCCCAACCAGAATTACCGTGGTCGATAACCAGTTTTCCTATTCCATCTATTCCTCTCGGGACATTCTCAAGGCGATTCATGACGAAGAGCAGAATCCCTACCTCGACCTGTACCGACAACATTTTCTGTCTTCTATTATCGATGAAAATCCTGGGTTGATCGGTGTATCGATCACCGCCACGTCCCAGATCATTCCCGGCCTGACCCTGTGCCGGCTCATCAAGGAAGCGAATCCCGACATACACGTGACCGTGGGTGGCAGTATCTTCACCAGGTTGGTGGACAATCTTCGTCGATGCGACAGGCTGTTCCAGGTCACGGACGACTTTATCGTGTTTGAGGGAGAAAAGGCGTTATTGGAGTTGGTGAATCAATTGGAAGGGAAAAAGAATTTTGCCAAGGTGCCCAATCTCATCTATCGGGAAAATGGCAAGGTCATCGTGAACCAGCCGTTCTATTCGGAAAATCTGGCTGAACACCCGGCTCCCAATTACGATGGATTCCCGCTCAACCGGTATTTGGCTCCCAAGACGGTGTTGCCGGTACAGTTTTCACGAGGGTGTTATTATAAGGACTGCGCCTTCTGCGCCCTGACGTTGGATCACCAGAATTTCCGTCAAAAGGATCCCATCAAGGTCGTGGACGAACTCGAAGCGCTTTCTCAAAAATATGACACGCCGTTTTTCTTCTTTACCGATGAATGCCTGGCCCTCTCACCGACGCGGAGGCTCTGTAAAGAAATCCTGAAACGACAATGCGACTTTCAGTGGACGGCCGAACTGCGTTTTGAGAAGAATCTATCGAGAGAACTACTGACCCTCATGCGGGATGCCGGATGTCACAAGATCGTATTCGGGTTGGAGACCTACAACAAGCGTATGATGGACTTTATGCAAAAGGGCATTACCCAGGAAAACGTCGATCGGATTTGTTCGGACTGCGTTGACTTGGGCATCGGGGTCCATTGCTACGTCATTGTCGGGTTCCCTACCGAAACGGAAGATGAAGCCCGGGAAACCATGAATTTCGTGTTGGACAATACAAAGTTGAATTCGTCGTATGGGTTTTCATGCCAGCCCTGTCTCTTCGATCTCGAAAAAGAAGCCCCCATTATGAACGATCCGGGAGGCTACGGAATTCAACGCATTATGCGACCCGCTGCTGAAGATTTGAGCTTGGGCTTCTTCTATGAAGTCAAGGAGGGCATGACGCCGGAACAGGCTGAAAAGCTGTATCAGCACGTGTACGAAAAAATCAGCGAAGTGGTCGTGGAATTGCCGTTTAATTATTCCATGGCCGACGGCCTGTTGTACATCGCCCGGCATAAACGACAACATGCTCCGGAATTCACTGCCGTTTCTTAATCGCAAAGAGCCGTCTGTGTATTCTCAGTGCTGACCTGACCGGAAAGAGAAGAAAAGGCGGAACGGATATGACGGCAGCGTCGACAGCGGGTCACGAAAGCGGCACGAACTCCGGTCTCCTGTTTGAATATGCGCTCAAGTTTCTCCTGCTATCGGCGTTTTTGGAACTTGTGCTGTATCGCCTGGCTTCCCGGCTGGGCATGCACATGGCCAAGCTGGCCGAAAAATCCGAAGCCGTCAGGTTGACGTTTCAGACGCTCTCCTCCCTGGGGTTTATTCTTCTTAACGTCACCTCCATCCTGCTGTTTCTGGTCTTGTTCATTCTGCTGATTCAGAAAGTACGGCAATCGGTATGGACGGGGCAGTTTGACGGGTTCCTGGTCCCGGCCGTCTCCCTGCTCGTCGTGTTGACCGTTGTCTATCTTCTGTTTCCGCCCGCCATGCTGGGGTCGGTGGTCTACAACGTCGTGTCCTTCGTCATCCTGGCCATCCTGATGGCGGAATTTCTGGCAACGCATCACCTGTGGGCGCAACGTATTACCGTCGGGTGTTTTTTATTCGGCATCATGGGCTGGATTTATTACCAGACGGTGTCCACTACGTATGGGTTACTGGGCATTGTCTCCGCGCCGCCGCTTGTGCATGAAATCAGCCGGGGAGGCGAGGCCCTCATGGTCCTCGCGAGTATTCTGGTGTTGTGGTCGTACGGCAGCACCTCGCTCTTTACCAGGAACAAGACTCAACGCAGGTGGGCCATCACGCTGCTGCTGAGCGGGGGCGCGACGTTTTTCACGTTGCTCTACATCGATTTTTTCCTGTCGCTCTATAGCCCCGCGCTGGCCGAAGACGCGAGAAAGGCCGGCCAGGGAATCGGCTGGGTCTTTCAAATGGGCATGGGGTATACGTTTTATTTACCCTTTGCCCTGTATATGGCAGGGTTCACCTGCTGGGCGTATACCGTCATCAAACTGGTGTTGATCGGTCGTCTGGCGGGGTATGGACTGGGATTGATGTTCATGGCGGGATATGCCTTGCAATTGTCGCATTTGACGTTAATGGTCGTCGTCGGGCTCATGCTGATGACGCTCGACAAGCGGGGCACGCTGGGCAAATTACGCAATAAAGCAGGAACCGTGGCGTATACCCCGGTGACGCCTGCATTCAGTCAAATACGTTGAGAGGAATCATGGAAGCAGAACGTGTTGCAGCACAGGAAGAAGGTGGAGTGGCCGAGCCACGGGCTCAAGAGCCGCAGTTGACGCCGGATGAAGAGATTGCGGAACTTGAAAAATTGCTCAGTGAAGAGCCGGACGATTTTCAGGCCCGTTGCCGGTTGGGCGAGTTGTATTTTGGGAAAGGGAAGCTGGAAGAAGCCCTGACCGAAGTCAAGAAGGCCATCGAAATGGCCGAGGGGTTGAGAACGGAAATGGATCGATCCCTGGCCATGTATTATTCCAATTTGGGGACGATATACGGCACCAAGGGGATGATGGACGATGCCCGTCCCCAATACGAACGGGCCTTGGAGTTGAACAAATATGACGTGCTGGCCCTGTTCAATTTGGGAAGGCTCCATAACGACAGGAAAGAATACATGCAGGCCAAGGAGTATTTCGAGCGATTAATCGAAATTACCCCGGAAGATCCGATTGCCTGGTATAATCTGGCAGGCGTCTATGAAGAGTTGGATAATCCGCAGATATCGGATTACAACACCCTGGATATGGCGGTGCAGGCGTATATGAAGGTCCTGGAATTCGATCCCAAGCATTTGGAGTCCAGTTTTAAACTCATGGACATTGCTTTTACGTTGAAAAAATCCGACATGGCTGTAAAAATCATGGAAGAAGCCGTTGAGCACAGCCCGGATGAGCCATTGGCGTATTACAATCTCATTAATACCTATGAAAAGTGTAAAATGTTTGAGCAGGCCGAAGACGCGCGCCAACGGTTAAAGCAGCGGTTTGCAAAACGAGCCCGTGAATAGCGGCATTCCTGTCTCAAAAGGAGAATACCATCATGTTTGGGAGTTTGGGTTTTACCGAGTTGATTCTGATATTGTTCATTGTGCTGATCATATTCGGCGCCGGGAAGTTGCCCCAACTCGGTGAGGGGGTCGGAAAGGCGATTAAAGGCTTCAAGAAGTCCGTGAATGAAGCGGAAGCCGTTGATCTTGAGGCGCAGAATATCGCAGACCAACAAGCGCAGGCCCAGGTGAGTCCGCAAGGCGCGGACGCGGCACCATCGCCGACCACGGCCGTGCAAAGCGATCAAACGGTTTCTCCGGTACAAACCACTCAACCGGAACCGGCGGAGACGCCGAAGAGTTAACGGCCGGCGGTTCAGGCGCGAACACACATACAGGAGCGTGGCATGGAAACGAGCGTAGAGTCCCCGGTCGGAAAAATTGAAACGTTTGCGGGAAACGGCAAATCCCGGAGTACGGGTGACGGGAAACGTGCCAAGAAAGCCGGCATTCCCTTACCCAATCACATTTGTGTCGACAAGGAAGGGCGTTGGCTCTACATCGCCGAAAACGGGTCGGACCGGGTGCGGCGGGTCGATTTGGAAGCCGGGACACTTCATAACTATGCGGGCATTGGAGAGACCTGTTACAGCGGAGATTACGGTCCTTGCGGCGAAGCCGGACTGTACCTGCCCTTGAGCGTGGCGATTGACTCGAACAACGACCTGTATATCTGTGATTCCGGCAGTAACCGTATACGCAAAGTCGATCACGAGACTGACGTCATCACGACAGTCGTGGGTTCCGGAGACTCCGGTTTTAACGGCGACGGCCCGGCGTTGGAAGTCAACCTGACCTATCCCGGGGCCATTGCCTTCGATGCGGAAGACAACCTGTATATCGCGGATACCCAGGCCCACCGTATTCGTCAATACGATCCTCGAACGGGCATGGTCACCACGATTGCCGGGACGTGGTCCAGGGAAGATGAAGACTGGATCAGCCCTTTGACTGCGCAAAACCTGGTCGTGCTGTCCGGTGACGCGATCGGCATCGACTTCAGCGACGATCAAGGCTGGCTTCGCCCGCAATGTTCGGATAATTTGGACTTGTCGCCTTACCTGGACGATGGCCGTCCGGCGCTGGAAGCGAAGCTCTGGGACGTGGTGGCGATTGACGTGGACCGGCACGGAAACGTGTACATGACGGATAAGGCCAGTAACCGTATCCGCAAGATTGACGCGCAAACGGGCACGGTTTCGACCGTAGCCGGGGTGTGCCGTTTCGGGTATGACGGCGATGGGAAGCCCGCGGTGATGTCCATGTTGAACGTGCCTGAGGCGGCCATTGTCGATGAAGAACTCAACGTGTATATTGCCGATTCGATGAATCATCGCATTCGGAAAGTGGATCCCGCCACGGGCATGATCGAGACGATTGCAGGGAACGGAGACAGCGGGTACGAGGATAAAAACATGGGCGGCTGCGGCGCCGCGCGTTTTGTCGCCAAGGAAGACGCGGGGATGTTGAAACATGGGGACGGGAACCTCGCCGTGGACGCGGTCGTGAATGCCCCGTCGGGCTTGGCCCTTGACGGTCAAGGCTATCTCTATATTTGCGAACGCAACGAAAATAAAGTCCGGCGCGTCAAACTTTGGTGAGGAAAACCAAGGCCCCCTCTCCCTTGGCGGGAGAGGGCTGGGGTGAGGGGGACATTCGGATGCGTGAAACAGTACGTTCAAACAAGGGACGCGGTCCCGTGAAATCAAAACGAAGACTGCCTCGTTCGCTGATCCTGATAGGATCGGGTATTGTGTGCCTGGCCATGGTGCTTGTTTGGTTCGGGATCCCCGCGGTGAGTTCTCAAGGGATCGTGATCCGGTCCCATTTTACGGATGGTCCGCTGCCCACGAAGCCTGGTGATGCGGCGTGGGAGACCATCGCGCCCATTCCCATTCCCCTGAGCGGCCAGATCATTACTCGACCGGTTTGGCCGGAACCCAGCGCCAAGGTCATCTCGGTGAGATCGGTTCATGACGGCAAAGACATCGCGTTCCTGGTGGAGTGGCAGGATGCGACCAAAAATGAACAACTGACCCCCGGCGTCTTTCGTGACGGGGCGGCGCTGGCCCTTCCCTTGGGGAATGCGCCGGCGTTTTTCTGTATGGGCCAATTGGATCACTACGTCAACATCTGGCATTGGAAAGCGGATTGGCAAAGCGACGTGGACCGCCGGAAAGCCAGGGCCAAGGAACGTGGACGCAAGAAGAGAGGGATTCGTAAATTTGAAGTGATTCCTCGACGTCCCTCCTCGGTCGAAGATCTCATCGGCGGCGGGTTCAGTACGCTGACGAGCAAGAACCGGCAAGGCAAGGTCAAAGGCGAAGCAGAATGGGACAAAGGGTTCTGGCGAGTGGTGATGAAGCGTCCATTGACCAAAGACGGGGATGATACGGAAAATGAGGCCCTCCTGGTCCCCGGCCGCATGCAAGCCGTGGCCTTTGCCGTCTGGAACGGCGAGAATAAAGAAAGAAACGGACAAAAGGCCGTGGCGTCCTGGCTTCAACTGCTGGTCGATCCGGCTTCGAAGAAATCATGACGGATGAAAATGGGGCCTTGGCGGACGAAAGGTGGAGGGCAGGCACAGGGGCCTGCCCCTACGAATACGGGCTCTCCCTCGGCCGTAGGGGACGGCCCCCATGCCGTCCCGAATGGGAATGATAGAGAGGGCTCTTTCCGTACTATAAAGGACAAAAGGTGATGATCGGCCGCAGTGTCATTTTGGCACTTTGCCTCAGTGTCGTTGTGGGGTGGTGTTTCCTCTCTGTCCCGGAGTCCGTCGCCGAAGACATGACCGAGGACCGAGCGTATGCCTTGGCGGAAGAGTTCGGGCTCGACGTTGGCGAAGTCGATGAAGAAATCAAGGAAGTTCTCGGCCTGACCAAGGCCGAAGGCGTGGTGGTCTTTGGCGTGATCGGAAGCTCACCGGCGGACCGTGCCGGCATCAAGGTCAAGGCCGTCATCAAGGAAGTGGACGGAAAGGACATCCGGAACATGCTGGATTTGGGAAAGGCGCTCGAAAAAGCGATGCCGACTCAGAATTTCTCCGTGGCGACCTTTGAACCGGCCGGCATCGATGATCAGGGTGTCGGTGGTGGGCTGAACTTTCACTTTGTACGTGTTGAGAAAGATTAACCATGTCGTCTTTTCGAAACAGCCGAAACAAAAGACAAGTGAAGAGCCGTTTGCTAATCGTACTGGTCGGTATTCTGTGGATTCCGGTGCCTTGCGCAATGGCGCAGGACGCACCCAAGGTTCCTGAAACCCACAAGTGGATCAAGGAAATCGAGGAAATTTTTCTGCCGTCAGATCATTGCAAACAATGTCATGATCGTCACTACGAGGAATGGAAAGGGATGCGCGAGCAAACCCCGGACCTCAAAACGTTCGGGCGGGTGGACGGGGCCCTGTTGCACGGGACCGCGCTCACGTCTTCCGTGTTTCAGACCGTCCTCGGCCTGTGGCTGCAAACGGGACCGACAGCGGAAGAAAAGACCCGGTGTCTCTCGTGTCATGCGCCGGCCGTCACGGTGTTCCCGCAACATACGGAAAAGTTCATTGCCCAAGTCCTGTCGGAGAAGCCGAAAAGACGGGGCAGGCGGGCGAAGAAGAGCCATGGCGCGGAAGGGATCAGTTGTTCGTCCTGTCACTTGATTGATTCGGTCAAGGACAAGAGCGGGGAGTTTCCGGCATTCAAGATCAATCCGGGAAACACCTTTTTCGGCCCCTATGCCGATGCCGAAGAAAACCTGGTGCACCCCTCGAAACAGGCCCAGGTGTATAAGGGCGCTCAATTTTGTGCCTCCTGTCACTTCAGTAAAGTCAAAGACGTGACCAAGGCCGAACTGCCCGGACAAATCCTGAAAGGAACGATTTGTCAGGATTGCCACATGGAGCGGTCCACGGGGAGTTCCACCTCGCAACGCGGCTCGCTCACGCGGCCCATCGGCCGGCACTGGTTTCAAGGGATCGTGATTCCGGGCATCATGCTCAGCAATCGAAACCTGCAAGCCGAATGGTTCCCGCGCGTGGACCTTGAGGTCAAGCAGTCGGCGAACGGTGTGGAGGGCAGGGTATTGGTCAGGAACGGGAGTCTTCCTCACGTGTTTCCCGGCGGTGACCCCGTGTTGAAGCAGTTTTTTGTGACCATCACGGTCAAGGACGCCGAAGGGCACGTACTCGGGACCAGGCAGGAACGATTCGGTTTGCCGTTTGACAAAATTCTTCGCGGGCCGATTCCCAACCCGCTCGTCAACGGGGGAATCACGCGGAAAGTCCCGTTCTCCATACAGGTCAAGGACGGTTCCGCGCCGAGTTACGTGGAGGCCTCCTTAAATTATGCGTTGATTCCCGAACCGGACCAGGCGTTGCTTGACCAATACCTGGGGACCCTGAAAAACGAACGGGAGAAAAAGAAAGCCGCGGAGATCATCAAGGATTACTCATCGCAACGACTCCTGACGTTCCGGACGAAATCCTTATAAGTGGCCTTGTCGTTTCCAACTTGATCGATTGAGGGCAACTTCATGCAAAAATATATCCATGCACTCAGTTGGGCCATCGGCACGTTCATGGCCGTTGCCGTGTTCACGGTTGCCGTTGATGCCCCCGTGTCCCAAACGGCGGCCGCCGAGAAAAGCGCGAAGAAGCCGATGACAAAGGCGTTTCCGCATTCCCAGAAATGCAAGCGGTGTCACCTGCGCGTGTTTGAGGAATGGGAGGCTTCCGCCCAATCCCGGTCGATTTTGAGTTCACCGTTTCGTGTCTCGCTGGAACGGTACAGGTCAAGCTCCGGTGACGAAGAAGGCAAAATGTGTTTTCGCTGCCACGCGCCGAGCGTGTTGGAGTATCCGGAGCATACGCGCGTCTATATTAAGGAAATAGAGTCCGGCGATCCCCGGTTGGACGGGGTGGGATGTTCGCAATGCCACCTGATCAAGGACGTGGACCCGGAGCAGCATCCGCCGCACCCGGCCTATCAACTGGAACGGACCGTCTTCGGCAGCTATAAAAAACCGGTTGAAAATCTGGCGCATCAATCCGTTCCCACGGAACTCTACAGCCAATCACAATACTGCGTGACCTGTCACGAAAATTTACCGGGCCATGAGAAGCTGCCGGACTTACTGGGTCCCTGGCAGGAGACCAAAACCCAAAAGGCGGGAAAAAATTGCCAGGCCTGCCACATGCCCGAAGCCTTCGGCGAGTCGGCCAACGGAGAACGGAATAGGAAAATTTCGAACCACAGTTTCCCCGGCCGGTTCGGCAAGGTCCGTGCCGATGCCGTGAACGTGAAGGTCGAGACCGCAGTCAAAGGTGAAAAATCAGAGGTCACGGTTACGGTCCAAAGCCTGGTCCCACATAACCTGCCGTTACCCCATCCGGGGTGGTCCCGCGTGGAACTCGACCTGACGATCCTGGGAAAAAATCTGCGGAAAGCCTACGGGGAAAAACGCTACTATGAACGGGTGTTTGGAACCAAAGACGGGAAATCCACCGTCTTCGACTTCGAAGCCGTCAAGGTGTTGAAAGACAACGTCCTCAAGCCAGAAGAGCAACGGGTTGAAACCTTTACCTTCCCGACTCCCAAGAACGCCCCGTCCATGGACGTGGTCGTCACCATGACCTACGCCCCCATTTACGGGCCTGACGCGTTCGTGAAGGAAGTCGAACAACGGGCCGCCCTGGGCAAAAAAGATCGAGCATTCAAACCAGTCCAAATCATTCGCTTTAAGGAAAATATTCTCCTGGAAGACTTCAAGAAAACCGCCGGATAACCCCACCAACTCCCTCTCAAGTCACCGCGCCCTTGGACGCCGATGAGACGGTACGGGCGTACTTGGCGAGGACTCCGCTCGTGTACTTCGGCGGCGGTGCGGTCCATTGCTGCAACCGGTCGGCCATTTCATCCGGGGAAAGCTGCACATCGAGGCGACGGTTGGGCACGTCGAACGTAATCGTGTCGCCATTGCGAACCACGGCAATGGGACCTCCTTTGGCGGCTTCAGGTGTGACGTGTCCGGCCATCATACCGTGTGTGGCCCCGGAAAACCGGCCGTCCGTCAGCAGGGCCACGGTTTCGCCAAGCCCGGCGCCGACAAGCGCGCTGGTCACGCCCAGCATTTCCCGCATGCCCGGTCCTCCTTGAGGCCCTTCATACCGGATCACGACCACGTCGTTGTCCACGATCTCTCTATTCTGCACCGCGGCAAAGGCGTCTTCTTCGCAGTCAAACACCTTGGCCGGACCGATATGGGTCAGCTTGCTGTGGCCCGCGACTTTGACCACGCATCCGTCGGGTGCCAAGTTGCCGTGGAGGATCACCAGACCGCCCGTGGCCTTGATCGGTTCTTCCGGACGATAGAGGACTTCCTGCCCCGGCGTTTCCGAGGCGGTTTCGGTTTCTTCCTTGATGGTGCGTCCCGTGACGGTCACACATTCGCCTTTGAGCAGACCGGCTTCGATCAAGCGTTTGGCCACGAGACGGGTGCCTCCGGCTTGATACAAGTCCGCGGCCATGTACCGGCCGCCCGGTTTCAAATCCGCAATCAGGGGAATGCGCTGGTTCACCGCGTCAAAGTCGTCAATGTCCAGGGCCACCCCGATTTCATGGGCCACGGCCAACAGGTGCAGTACGGCGTTCGTGGACCCGCCGGTGGACGCTACCGCGGCAATCGCGTTTTCCAGGGCGTCCCGCGTGATAATGTTCTTGGGCCGAAGATTGCGTTTTAACAGGTCCATTACGAGATGCCCGCATTGGACCGACACGGATTCTTTCCGGGCGTCCAACGCGGGAACGCCGTTGAATCCCATCGGGGAAATGCCCAGGAACTCGAAGGCAATCGACATGGTATTGGCGGTGAACTGCCCTCCGCAGGAGCCTGCCCCCGGGCAGGCGTGACTTTCGAGATCGTGCAGGTCGGTATCCGACATGGTCCCGCGTGCATGGGCGCCCACGGCCTCGAACACCTCCTGGATTGAGACGTTCCGGCCCCGGAATTGGCCGGGCATGATGGAGCCGCCGTACAGCATCAGCGACGGGAGATTGAGCCGGGCCAGGGCCATGACGGTGCCGGGAATGGTTTTGTCGCACCCGGAGATAGCGAGCACGGCGTCGAACAAATGCCCGCGCACCACCAGTTCGATGGAATCGGCCACGACTTCACGGCTGATCAGGGAGGTCTTCATGCCCTCGGTACCCATGCTGATACCATCCGATATCACGATGCTGTTGAACTCGAGGGGCACCCCACCGGCCTCGCGGATCCCCGCCTTGACCTTGTCCGCAATGTCGCGCAAATGGAAATTGCAGGGCGTCACCTCCGACCAGGTATTCGCCACGGCCACGAGCGGTTTATCAAAATCCTCATCCCGAAGTCCCACGGCCCGCAACATGGCCCGGGCCGGCGCCCGTCCCGGGCCTTGAGTCAACTCACGACTTTTGTGTTTCAGATCCGAAACCATAAGAATCCTCCAGCGATTTCTTCATCCTTTTTTGCAGGGGACGGCCCCTGTGCCGTCCCTATGAAATCCGATACGCGAAAGCCGAATGTGGCATAGCGGAAGCTGTCCGGTCAATTTCCGTACTCCCTCTCCCCAATGTGCGAGAGAGGGTAGGGGTGAGGGGGCAAGCATGGACTACGGGCTAGCTGCGTTGTGTCGCCCCTATGGCTTTGGCCATCATTTGGCAGTACGAGCAGACTTCCGTGGAGGTCGGTTGCCCGCAGGTTGTGCAGGGATGGAGGCGTTCTTGATCCTGTTCGGCAATCTGCCCGGTTGTTTCCTGTTGTTTGGCCTGACGATCCAAAAAGGTCAGGTAGAAGGTGTGCTTGGTTCCAGGCGAGTCGGTTTCCAGGCGATTCAAGGCGTGTTTGTAGGCTAGCATCTTGGAGCCTTTGGCCATGGGGCATTCATCCACGATGTAGTCGATGTGATGGATGACCGCGTAGGCTGCGATTTCTCGTTCGGTCAGGCGATACAGGGGCTTGACCTTCTTGGCGAACCCGTCGAGTGAAGCCGGCAACGCCGGCGTTTGTTTGTCCAGGTAATCCGTCTGCCAATGCAGGACGTTGCCCAGGAGCCTAGCCGCTTCATCGTCCAGGTTATGACCGGTTGCCATGACGTCGTAGTTCTGCTCGACGGCCACGCGGTTGAACTGGTAGCGCTTCATGGTCCCGCAGGTGGCGCAGGTCGGTCGATGGACCAGCGTCGCCAATTCGCGGATGCCCGCGCCTTGCTCCTGTTCAACCGTATGCACGTGCAGTTTCGATTCATAAACGGCGGCCACGGTGTCGGTGAAACGCTGGACCTTTTGCCGAGACCGGATCGAGTAATCACCGATCCCCAGGTCCACGTACAGGGCGTCGGCGCGATAACCCAGTTTCAAGAGGATAGCCCAGAGGGTGAGGCTGTCCTTGCCTCCGGATACGGCCACCAGGATGCGGTCGTCAGTCGTGAACATCCGGTGGGATTTGACGGCTCGACGGACCTGGGTATGGACAAACCCGGTAAAGCAGTCTTTGCACAGGGAGATATTGTGTCTGGGCATTTTGATGACCGCGGGATGGGTACACTTTCGGCAACGCATGGCGTGGCTACCCTCCGGAGATCACCGATCGAATTTCAATCGAGTCCGAGTCCTCAAGCACCGTATCTTCCGTGACCAACTCGTCTCCACGGATGACCAGGTAGGCTTCGGGGGTCAGGTCGAGCCGTTTCAGGAGTTGTTG
>JAPPLK010000042.1 GCA_028819435.1 Nitrospira sp. | reverse complement strand
TTCGCTCCGGGACGCCTTGCCCTGCATCCCGCTATCACAATAAATCAGAGGTTCCGAAACCAATTGATGCCGTCGAAAAGAATTCGTAGCGATCTCGCATCATGCAAGGGTTTTGTGGTTGACACTATATGATGCTTTCGGTAGACTCGCCTTCATCTTTTTTGTGTTTTTCTTTGATCTTTTCAGGTAACGTTAAGCGTTCCAAGATATATTTCAGTTTGAGCTGATTCTGCACGTGTTTCATCCTGCTAACACGTATCCTTATTGAAGAGGAGGTCCCTCATGGCCAAAGCTATGACCAAGGCTCAGATCGTTGATCAGTTGGCGACAAAGTCTGGAGTGACAAAAAAGATCATAAGTGAAATTCTCGATAACTTAGCGGCCCTGGCTTACAAAGAAGCGAAAAACTCCTTTACCGTACCAGGACTTGGAAAGTTAGTGCTGTCTCATCGGAAAGCTCGAACCGGAAGAAATCCTCAAACCGGTGAGCCGATCAAGATTCCAGCCAAGAAAGTGGTGAAGTTCCGCCTGGCTAAAGTTGCCAAGGATTCCATCTTGACCAAAAGATAACCACCCAAAACCTTTTCACCGTTCGGGTGTTTCCTGTAGGTAAGCCCCAAGCCTTCGTTTTAATAAAACGAAGGCCCTAGCCCTTTTGTACTCATTCCATCGTGAGCCACGAGGCTGATTTCATCTCCATCGTGGACGGATGTATCTTCACTCGCCACCCGTCGATTAATCGTCACCATAACCTTATTTTCTCGTAAGAGTCTGGTCACCTGCCGAAGTTTGCGCCCCTGCTGTTTAATCAGTTGTTTCACCGAAAGAGAATCTTCCAGTTCACAGGACAAACTTCGTTCGCCGTCAGACGTTTCCAAATCTCCCATAAGGGTTATGGTGACCATCAACAACCTCTCATTTTTCCGTAGGAATGACAGATTCTGGCTCTTTTCATGTCATTCATTCCATGTCCCATCCTATCAGGATCAACAATCATCCGGCAATCAGACGTGAAGGGCGAGTCGGGGCATTGGCCGATGGCAAAGAAATCAGTATACTTGCGGATAATCCAATAGGACAGTTCCCGAAAGACTCATGTGGCGCATTATTATCATTTTAGTACTTCTGATCATCCTGTTTTTGATGATCCGGAAATCCATTCGCGATTTTCGAGGCCGAAAAAGCGCCGATCCCTCCCTGCCCTCGAAAGACATGATGGTACAGGACCCCGTCTGCAAATTGTATATCACGGCGGGTTCAGCGGTGGTTGAAAAAATCGGGGGGCAGCATTACCACTTCTGTAGCAACGAATGCGCCCATAAATTCAAAAGTTATATGTCCGGATAAAGGAACCTCTGATCGGGGATCAGGGGTTCCTAAAGTCGGAGAAACAGCGGTCCGGAGCGGTCAGGAGAAATCAGGCGAGCGCCCCGCCGCAGGATGAGCCCGCACCCGCCGTGCACCCATAACAATGTTGGCCGGTTACGATCGGGCGCCGGGCCAATGCCTCGTAATCGAACTCCGCGATGGTTTGCGGCAGGTCGTGGCGCACGGGCATATCGAGCATCTGGTTAAAATCGCAATCGTACAGCCGTCCGTCCCATCCCACGCTGAGCAAGCTGCGGCACATGACGTGTTCAACCGAATGCGGGTTGAAATTCTCAATCAGCAGGCTCATGTACGCTTCATACTGGCCTTGGGCGTACAGGTCGTTCAGGAAACGGTTAATGGGCATATTGGTGATGGCATACAGGTGATTGAACCGGATACCGAAACGCGAAAGCAGTTGATCCTTATAGGCCTCCTCCAATTCCCGTTGATGAGGCGGCAGTTGCGCACCCAACGGATTGTAGACGAGATTCAACCCCAAGCCCGTGCCTTCGTGTCCATAGCCCAACGCGTTCAATTGTCGTAAGGCGTCCAGGCTGCGTGCAAAGACGCCCTTGCCCCGTTGCTGGTCCACGTTCTCCTCAAGATAGCAGGGCAGGGAAGCGATGATCTCCACTTGGTGATCGGCCAGAAATCGGGGAAGGTGGGCTTTCCCTTTGACGGAAAAAACCGTCAAATTGCAGCGGTCGAGCACCGTTTTCCCGAGCCCACGAGATTCTGAAACGAGAGATTCAAAGTGCGGGTTCATTTCCGGGGCCCCGCCGGTTATATCCACGGTGGTGATCTGGGGATGGCGTCGAAGGACCGTAAGAATGCTCTCGATCGTCTCCCGGCTCATGATTTCCGTCCGGGAAGGGCCGGCGTCGACGTGACAATGATGACAGGTTTGGTTGCAGAGTTTCCCGACGTTCACCTGTAACGTGTGAATGGTTCTGGTGCGGAGGGGCAGTCCCCCGTATTCCGTCAGGGTTTCCGAAAAGACATTGTTGGGGAGCACAGAAAGAGGCGTCATCGTCATTCGCGCATTCGTGAATGGGAAGGATTTCGCATCAGTAACAGAACACTTGTAACAAGGCCGCAGTCCGTTGATCAAGGGATTTCACGACGTTGCAGGAAGGTCAGCGCGCCGCCGGCCTCCTGGTCCACAAACCAGGTCAGCGTCCCGGCTTGTGGCCCGATCACTTGAACGGGAAGCGCGTCGGGTTGAAAAGGCCCTTCAAGTACGGCGTGAAGCGTTTCGGCTTTGGCGCGACCACAGATGAGAAACGTGACTTGCCTGGCGTGATTGAGAAGAACCGGGGTAAACGTGATTCGGAACGCCCGTAGCTTTTCAACCCAGGGAGCGGCAACGAGCCGGCTCGTTTCATGCACGGACCGGGTGCCCGGGAACAGGGAAGCGGTATGCCCGTCCGGTCCCATGCCCAACAGGATCAAATCGAAACGGGGGACGTCCGGTTCGGCAACCTCGAATTGCTCACGTAGCGCGGCTTCATATTGATCGGCAGCGGCTTGGGCATCGGGGAGTTCACTCGGGACACGATGAACCTGCGCCGTGGGAATGGGCAGGTGGCGAAGGAGTGCTTCATGGGCCATTCGGTAATTACTGTCAGCATGATCCGGCGGGACGTGACGTTCGTCTCCCCAAAAGACCCGGATTCTCCTCCAATCCAGTTGATTCCGGAAAGGCGGGACGGCAAGCATCGCATAGAGGCCTTTCGGGGTTGAGCCTCCGGCAAGGGCGATAGTACACGAATCCCGCGCCGCGATGGCTTGCTGCGCGTGATCGAGAACGTGGTGCGCCGCGGCTTGCAACAACGCTTGGGTCGTCGGGTAGACGTGTATGTCACGTTGAGACAAGGGCATGTTCAGGGGGGTAAGGGCTCTCTTATAACGTCCCCCTGATAAGGGGGATTGAGGGGGTTTGCGATTGTCAATGTTCGGCAGGCTCCATTACAATACACGCGTTCCAGACGGTTTGGAATGGAGATCATGGTACCATGTGACCGAGCAAAAGCGCCAACAACGTGCTGAGGGAGGAAGAGCATGAAAATCTACTTGGATACGGGGAACGTCAAAGAAATTGCCGAAGCCGCTCGGATGGGGATCCTGGACGGGGTCACGACCAACCCGTCATTGGTCTCCAAAGAAGGGAGGGACTTCAAGGACCTGATCCTCGAAATTTGTCAACTCGTGGATGGCCCGGTGAGTGCGGAGGTGGTGAGCGTGGAGGCTGATGCCATGGTCAAGGAAGGGCTGGAATTGGCCCGCATTCACCCCAACGTCGTGGTCAAGTGCCCCCTGATCCCGGAAGGACTCGCGGCAACCAAACGACTGGCCGTCGAAGGCATTCGGGTGAACGTCACGTTATGTTTTTCACCGACACAGGCCCTGCTGGCCGCCAAGGCCGGTGCGTGGTGCGTGTCGCCGTTCATCGGCCGCCTGGATGACATCAGCAGTGACGGCATGGACCTCATCCGGCAAATCGTGACCATTTTTCAGAATTACGATTTTCCGACCCAGGTGCTCGTGGCCAGCGTGAGACATCCGCAGCACGTGGTGGAAGCCGCATTGGTCGGCGGCGATATTTGCACCATGCCGTATGGCGTGTTTCAGCAATTGGCCAAGCATCCGCTCACGGACATCGGGCTCAAGAAATTCCTGGCCGATTGGGAAGCTCGAAACGCGCCGCCCGGTCAGTCATGACAATTATGTAGTGGGCAGGTCATCCACCAACTGCCTGGCGCGTTCGAATACGCCATGAAACATGGGTCGGGTGAGTTTTCCGGTGAAGGTATTTTGTTGGCTGGGGTGGTACGACCCTAACAAGGTCACACCCCAGGCCGTGGCATAGCTGGTTCCGTGCCCGAACTTGGGTCTGCCGGTGACCCGTCCCGGCGGTCCCGCGGCCGTCAGATATTCATCGAAGGCGATTTTCCCCAAGGCTACCACGACGGTGATTCGCTTCAACAAACGGAGTTCCTCCAGCACGTATGGCCGGCATGTTTCAAATTCTTCTCGCGAGGGCTTGTTGCCCGGCGGCGCGCAACGGACGGCCGCGCCCACGTAACAATCCGTCAATCGCAGTCCGTCGTCCCGATGGGTGGACTCGGCTTGATTGGCGAATCCGAATCGAAACAGGGCCTCATAGAGCCAATCTCCGCTTCGGTCTCCGGTGAAGACGCGTCCGGTCCGGTTGCCTCCATGAGCCGCTGGCGCCAACCCGATGACGTAGAGTCTCGCACGGGGATCTCCGAACCCGGGAACGGGCCGGCCCCAATACTCCCACTCCTGAAACCGTTTCACCTTCACGGCGGCGACTGCCCGACGGTAGGCGGTCAAGCGCGGACAGCGCGTGCAATCGGCGATGGTCTGGTGTAAAACGTTCAGACGGCTCATCACGGAAATCGTACCATAACGAACGACCGGCTTTCTTGGTCATTCTGAGCTTGTCCTGAGCAACGCGAAGGACCTTGCGAAGAATCTCGTCGTTTAAAAAAACGAACCGGCGAAACACATGCAAATCCGTATTGATTGCGCCGATAAACACGTCCGAACGATACTCAAGCAACTGCTGCGGACAGGCTTGGATGCTGCGGACCCCCAATCGGCGATCCGGCGCGCCGTCCGGGTCAGGAACAACCGTCTCAGGGTCGGCACTCGGGAGTACGATCTTACCGGATTTTCGCGCATCGTCTGCATCGGGGCCGGGAAGGCCTCGGGTGCCATGGCTGCCGCGTTGGAACGACAATTGGGGTCGCGGTTGGAAGGCGGTCTGGTTGTGGTCAACGATGGCCACGTCGGGAGAACGAAACGGATACAACTGATCGAGGCTCGACACCCGGTCCCTGATCATCGCAGTGAAAAAGCCGCGAGAAGGATGATCCGGCTGCTTGAGTCATTGTCGGAACGCGACCTGATCCTGATGGTGCTCTCCGGTGGAGCGTCGAGCCTGTTGGCGGCCCCGGCCACTGGTCTGACCTTGAAGGAAAAACAACTCACGACCCGTTTGCTCCTCCGAAGCGGAGGCGCTATTCAGGAAATCAACACGGTGCGCAAGCACCTCTCCGGGATCAAGGGCGGGTATTTGGCAGCTTCCACGACTGCTTCGGTCATCACGCTCATTCTGTCGGACGTGCCGGGCGATGATCCGGCCACAATCGGGTCGGGCCCCATGGCTCCGGATCCCTCCACGTTTGCCGATGCGAAAAGGGTGCTCGATACGTACGGCATCTGGAACCGGATTCCCCTGGCTGTTCGACGACACGTGGACCGTGGAGTTCAAGGGCGCATACCTGACACGCCCAAACCCGGCGAGGCCCTGTTTTCCCGGATCCAACATCACGTGATCGGCAACAACGGCGCCGTCATTGGAAGCATGGCTAAACGGGCCAAGGCGTTGGGGTTCCGGCCCCTGATCCTGACGACGACCCTCTCCGGGGAAGCACGTGAGACCGGAAAGCTCTTCGGGAATCTCGCTAGAGACATGCATGGTTCGGGCAATCCTGTTCGGCCTCCGGCCTGTCTGTTGGCCGGCGGGGAACTCACCGTGACCGTGAAAGGGAAAGGGATTGGGGGGCGCGCTCAGGAATTTGCCTTGGCGGCCGCTCCTTCTCTCGCCGGGTTGTCTGGGGTATTCGTGGCAGGGTTCGGCACCGACGGGATCGACGGGCCGACGGAAGCGGCAGGGGCCATCGTGGACGGGAGAACCGTCAGCCGGGCCAAGCAGAAGGGGGTCAGCCTTGACGCGGCGCTTCGGGAGAACGACAGCTATGGATTTTTTCACCGGGTGGGCGGGCACGTCGTGACCGGACCGACCGGGACGAACGTGAACGACGTCTATATGATTCTGGCTTTAGGAACTTTGTAACCAACGCTTGACCGAAAGGACGGGAAATGTACGAAGCGCAAAAAATGGTTCGGGAGTTTCACAGGGAGTTCGATATCCACGTCGCGGAGATTCCCAGCGTGCCGGACCCGAAGATCATGGTCCTGCGCGAGCGGCTCATCCAGGAAGAGTTTGATGAATTGAAGGAAGCCATGAAAGCGGGAGACCTTCCCGCTATTGCGAAAGAGCTCGCTGACCTGCTCTATGTCGTGTACGGCACGGCCGTCTCCTATGGGATCGACGTGGCGCCGGTCTTCCGGGAAGTCCAGCGTTCCAACATGAGCAAGGTGGGCGGGTATAAACGGGAGGACGGCAAGTGGGTCAAACCACCGACCTATTCCCCGGCCAGGGTCGCCCCCATTCTCGAAAGCCAGCAAAAGCGGCCAGCATCAGGCCGTACGAAAAATCGTCCATAGCCCATCGCGAGACTTGCGGCCCACGCCCAGGCTTCAAGGCTGGTGACTGTTCTCGTGAGCCAGCAAGGTTTCCTTGATGGAGAGTCCGCCGCCGTACCCCACGAGGTTCCCGTTGCTGCCGATGACGCGATGGCAGGGGACGATAATCGAAATGGGATTCTGCCCGTTTGCCGCGCCCACGGCGCGACTGGCCGTGGGCTGCCCAATGGCTTTTGCAATCTGTCCGTATGACAGCGTTCGTCCATAGGGGATGGCCCGCAGGGCCTGCCAGACCCGTTGCTGAAACCGGGTTCCTTGCGGGGCCAGTGTGATCGTGAACGTTTTGCGTTTTCCGGAAAAATATTCTTCGAGTTGCCGGATTGGTCGTTGAAACGGTTTTTCGGCATAGAGCCACCGTGGGTCCGGATCGGTCGGATGCCGGCCGTCCTGAAACGAGAGATGTGTCAACGCGCGAGCATTTCCTGCCAGAAGAATCCGGCCCACGGGACTCCGGACGATACAATAGGAAACAACGTCGCGTCGAACGCGAGTTTTAGCGGGGCGAGCATTGTGACGAAAGACGCCTGAAGGCATGTTGCACGCAACCTCAAAGTTGTCATCCTGATTAAGCCGATCAAAGTGTAACATAGTGAAGTCAACTCACCAAATTGCCGACCGGGGAATAGTGAGAGAGGGAAAATTGGACTTCGGTTCCACGTTGTCAAGGGTTAATAAGTGCTCTTTCCGCGCTTGCATTAACCGCTTGGTTATGAAACCGTCCTTCTTTTGCTGACGCGGTTGTTGGAGGAAGAAACGTGAAACCGGGCAATGCGTGTACACTGGCTCAGGTCCTGAAACCTGTAAGCCTCACCATCCTTGGGGTGGCATTGGCGGCATTTGCCTCCGACGCCTCCTCACCGATTCCCATGATGAAGGGCGATGGGACATGGGAAGTCCGTGCCCTGTTGACGATCGGAGACCGTCTTCCTTCCCGGGACGCACGTTTCGCCAATCAGGAATTTCGACCCGTGGGTGCGTTGGACGGCCTCGGAGCCTATCAATTGGATCAAGACACCGTTCGGGTACTCTTGAATCATGAATTGGATGGGAAAACCGGATATCCGTACCGGCTCGACAACGGCACGAGGTTGACAGGGGCCCGCATCAGCTTTCTGGATATCGATCTCCGCACCTTGCAGGTTCTCGACAGCGGAATGGCGTATGGAACCATTCGTGACCGGCAAGGCCGGATCGTCGAAACGGGATTTCAAATCAATGAGGTCGTACAAACCGAACAAGGTCTGTCCCGCCTGTGTTCGAGCCATTTGATCGAAAAGGACACGTTCAATTTCGTCAATACCATCTACCTGACCATGGAAGAACTCTCAGACCCCTTGGGCCATCCATATGGAGGAACGGTCTGGGCTTTGGACGTGGAACGCCAAACCCTGCACGCGGTGCCGGCGATGGGACGCATGGCCGGAGAAAATGCCACGCCCTTGTCCGGCCCGCGGGATGCTGTGGCCCTTCTGATTGGAGATGATGCGATTCCGCAAACCGTTGAGGTCGGATCTTTCGGACAGGAGGCCGGTCTGCACACGTCGCCCGACCACGTCGTCACGGCGCCCCTCTGGTTGTACGTGGGCGAAAAAAATGCCCCGGTGGTCGAACAGGCACTTCCGCTCGACATTGATCCGGGACACGAGTCGTTTCTGAACCGGAACGGCTTACTCGCGGGGCAACTGTATTACTTCGTGGCCGACCACGGCGTACGAACGGTCACGCAATTCAATGGGACAGGGTCCACGCTCACCGGCGTCTGGAAAGAAATTGACGTGTTGGACAGGGCGAAGGCCGGGGAAAAAGGCTATGACCCCTTGGGCTACAAAACGGGCTTGACGCTACGGCGGGAGGCAAAGGCCGGCGGTGCCTTTCAATTTTCCCGGCCGGAAGACGTGAGTACGCATCCTGCCATTGGCACCAGGGCAGTCCTGGCCTCGACGGGGCGGGATACGGTGTTTCCCGATCATGATGCGTGGGGGACCATCTACCGGATCGACGTCGACTTCGAGGCGATGACGGCCACGCTCAAAATCCTGTACGACGGTGATGATGCCGGTGACGCCCGGTTTTCTCACCCCGATGAAGGAATTCGCAATCCGGATAACCTGGAGTGGGGGGAGGATGGATGGATCTATATCCAGGAAGACAAAGCGAAACAGCAGGATCCGCTATTCGGAAGTCATTCCGGCGAGGAGCCCTCAATCTGGCGTTTGAACCCGCTCACCGGCGAGGTGCAACGGATTGCCCGGATAGATCGATCCGTCATATTGCCCAAAGGCAGCACCGATGAGAGTCCCGGTGTGATCGGTACATGGGAGTCGTCCGGGATTCTCGACGTCACGCCTCTCTTCGTGACCCGGGTTGAAGAACGAGTGCTGCTGGCCACGGTCCAGGCGCATACGATACGCGACGGCCTGATCGCAAAGCACAAGCTGGCCGAAGGCGGCCAACTCATCCTTCTCCGGAATCCTCCGGTGGAATTTCCCGAACGGGACAATACCAATCCGGCTCCGCCGCCGGAGTTGGAGCCGCATCTGGCGGCTATCGCCGGGTTGGCTCAACCATCTTCGATGGGGAAGGTTCCCAAAGGGTGGTTCCTCATGGGCACGATTCGCAAAGACGATGACCCGTTCGGATTGGAAACGCAGTATGACGACACGGAATTTCCACGGCGACGGATCTGGCTGGACGCATTTTCAGTCGATCGCGATGAAGTGAGTATGGGCGAGTACCTGGCGTTTCTGCGCCGGCACGAACTTCCGGTTCCGCTCAAACTGCGCCACCTGATTTGGCACCTGATCGACGTGCACGTTCTCCCGGATTACGTGATGGCGCGGTGGCCGGCCTTGTATGTGTCGTGGGATGAAGCGGATCAATTTTGTCGCGCGCACGGCAAACGCTTGCTCACCGAGGCGGAATGGGAAAAAGCCGCGCGGGGGACCGACGGCCGGGTGTTCCCCTGGGGCGCCGATCCTCCCACCGCGGACGTGGCCGTGTTCGGGTTGTATCACGTGCACCAGATCCCGTTGGTGGCGGCCGTGGACAGTTTTGACGAGGGACAAAGCCCGTACGGGCTCCGGCATATGGCCGGCAACGTGCGGGAATGGGTGTACGATTGGTTTGGTCCGGACTCCTATCCCCTGATGCCCGAACGGAATCCGCAGGGGCCCGAGGCCGGACGGTACAAAAGCGTGCGCGGCGGGTCATGGCGAAGCCGACCGCAACTCCTGCGAACGGCTACGCGCAACGGAGCGACGCCTGACACGCGCTCGCCCAATATCGGATTCCGGTGTGCCCGAACGTTATCGGCGAATCCTGACGATGAGATTATCGATGAAGCGAACCCCTCCGATCCTGATCGCGCCGAGTAACGCGACGGTTCCCTGAAGACGTGAAAGCGGTTCGAACGTGCGGGCGTCACAACAGGCCAGGTAATCGACGTCCAGCCCGTACCCTGCGTCGAGGACTTTTGCCATTCTCTTTTCAACCTGACCTGCGCGGCGCATGCCTCTTGCGATCGCTTCCTTCCCGGCCGACAGGGCTTGGTAGAGGGCCAGCGCCCGTTGGCGTTCCGTTTTCGTCACGTAGCGATTTCGTGAACTCAGGGCGAACCCGTCGTTATCCCGAACGGTTGGGCACAGGGTGATCCGCACGTCCAGGTCGAGGTCCTTCACCAATTGTCGGATCAGGCAATATTGTTGATAGTCCTTTTGACCGAAGAACGCGCGAGCCGGACGGATGAGGTTCAACAGTTTGGTCACGACCGTGGTCACACCCTGAAAATGCGTGGGCCGATGCGCTCCCTCCCAACGTTGCGCAAGCGTGCCGACGGCGACGGTCGTTTGAAAATCCCGGGGGTACAGGGTTTCCACTTTCGGAATGAAGACGAGATCGACGTTCTCTTCACGACAGCGTGCGAGATCCGCCGCCAGGTCTCTCGGATAACGGCGATAGTCTTCGGACGGACCGAACTGGAGCGGGTTTACGAAAATGCTGACCACGACCGTTTGGCACGTGCGGCGCGCGCGTTGAATCAACGACTGATGACCCGCGTGCAACGCCCCCATGGTCGGGACCAGCCCGATCGAGGCTCCGGGCGGTTGCCGCCGTCGCCAGGTTCGCAGGGCCTGAGTCGTTCGAAAGATACGCATCTACTCGGCAGGAGGCACCGTGCAGGACGGCCGGGCGGTAAAACGAGCACCGGGAACCACGTCGAGCTTTCGCACGTGATGGGTGTCCGTCAGCCGGTCGAGCAGGGTTTGCATCGTTTGGTTGTATTGGGGATGGACCCAGTCCGGAGCGAGTTCGGTCATCGGCACCAGGACGAACCGCCGTTGATGGAGACGGGGATGCGGAACGGTGAGTTGCGGGATGTCGATGATCCGTTGTCCGTAGAACAGAACGTCCAAATCCATGGGCCGGGAAACGTGTTTCAACTCGGGGGCGCGCCCGAGACCCCGCTCGGTTTCCCGGCAAATGGCCAACAGGTGTTCCGGCTGGAGTTGCGTCTCGAGACGAACGACTCCGTTATAGAACCACGTGGCGTCGTGTCCGTGAGCCACGTCGATGGGTTCGGTCTCATAATACGACGAGACGCCGGTCAACGTGGACTGTGGCAACAGCCCCATCAAGGCCACGGCCCGGTCACAAAAATCCTGCCGGTCTCCCTGGTTCGATCCGAACGCGATAAAGACGGTTTCGGGATTCACCTGGTCTCCTTGATATGAAAATAGGCATTTGGTTTAGCAAACGCTCTCTCCGCAATTTTTGCCAGGGGCGTTGCCTGTGGGTCGCGGGCCTTCGACTCTACCCCTCCTCACCTCCCCTTACAAAGGGGAGGCAAAGAGTGCCCATCTCCTCTAGCTATACATAGCATCAGCCGTCAGGTCTTCCGTTTCCCCTCCTTTGTAAGGAGGGGAAAGGGGAGGTAGAGCCCGTTACCACCCGATGTGTTTGAGCCGGTCCACGGCTTCGGCCAATCGCTCTTTGGTCGTGGTGAGTGCCATGCGGATGTAGCCTTCACCCGGAGATCCGAACCCGTTTCCCGGCGTGGTCACGATCCCGGCTTTTTCCAACAGGTGCGCGGTAAAGGAAGCCGAGGTATAGCCTTGAGGCACCTCGATCCAGACGTAAAACGTGGCCGAGGGCGTGTCAAATTCGAGCCCGAGGTTTCGCAACCCTGCGACTAACACGTCACGGCGTTCCTGGTAAATGGCCCGGAGCCCGGCGGTGAGCCGGTCGTCGGACTCCAAGGCCGTGATCCCGGCTTCCTGAACGGCCTGAAATTGGCCCGAGTCCATGTTGCTCTTGATCTGGCTCAACCCCGCAATCACTTCGGCGCGGCCCACGGCAAACCCGATCCGCCAGCCCGTCATGTTGAAGGTCTTGGACAACGAGTGAAACTCGATTCCCACGTCCATGGCGCCTTCCGCTTCCAGGAAGCTGGACGGGCGAAGGCCGTCGTAGAAAATCTCCGAATACGCCGCGTCGTGGCAGACGATCACGTGATGCTCTTTTGCAAACGCAATCACGCGACTGAAAAACGTCACGTCCGCAATGACCGACGTGGGATTGTTCGGCGAATTCAAGAACATCAGTTTCGCTTTTCGGGCCACGTCCGGGGGAATCGCATCCAGGTCCGGCAGGAACCCGTTCTGTTTCAACAGGGGCATCTCATGGGCAATGCCGCCGGCAAAGCTGGCGGACACCGGATACACGGGATACCCGGGGCTTGGGACCAGCACCACGTCGCCCGGATCGATAAAAGCCATGGGCACGTGGCCGATGCCCTCCTTTGACCCGATCAAGGTGACGACCTCGGACTTGGGATCCACGGTCACGTTGAATCGTCGCTGGTACCAGCCGGCGACCGCGGTGCGAAACGACAACATCCCGCTCGATGACGGATATTGATGGTGCTGCGGGTCGGTCACCGCCTGTTGCATGCGCTCCACAATAGGAGCGGGCGTGGGCAGGTCGGGATCGCCGATGCCCAAATTGATGATATCCACCCCGCGAGCAACGGCCTGCTGCTTCATCTCGTCAATGGCCGCAAACAGATACGGGGGTAAGGTCCTGATGCGTTCAGCATACGTGATGGGAACACCACTCATTCCTGCCACTCCTTTTTCAACAATCGAACATGTTCAGGGTTTCGTTTTCAAAAGTCATTGCGATATGAACATTCAAGGTTTCGGTATGCCCAAATCCTTGAAGATCCGCTTTGCAAGGTTTTCGTCAATTTCCCTGTGCCTTGGAACGGTAGTGACCTTCTTTTTGGGGCGATTGACATAGACACTGTGCTTGCCACCTTCACGCAATAATTCACAGCCCATTTTCTCAAGATGGCTTATCAAAAACTGCCGTTTCATATAGAAACGTTGCCCAAAGCCTCTTTCACAACATGAGAGTTTCCGGAACCTATCTCTTCTTCAGTCAATTGCCGATTTGCCTGCAACACGAGTTGTATGGCCTCAACCAGGTTAGCTTTAGTTTCTTCCAAAGTTCCCCCTTGTGTATTGGCCCCAGGCAGTTCCTCTACGTACCCGATGTATCCTTGCGGAGATTTCTCAAATACTGCCGTCAAAGCTTCTTTCATGTTGTCTCTCCTTTAGCAGTAAATCAGACTACCCCTGTGTCTCGGCTATGGAGTGCCAATTGCCGCTATCGTGTTGGCAAGAGAATGGTCTTCAGCGTGATTGGAGTTGTGATTGAATGGCATGGTTCACCAAAAGGCGATCTACGTTACTTCACAGATAGGGCGATAATCAAGGAACGGCTCGCGAGGGTACTGTCTCGGTTTGAATTTCCCTTTTCGCCGTCATGCCCTTTTTTGTCATCCTCGACATCTTTAATCGAGGATCCAGTGTCATTGCTTTTTCTTTCGGGCGGAAAGACAAAAAGATTCTGGATCCCCGATCGGGGTCG
>JAPPLK010000094.1:53800-89688 GCA_028819435.1 Nitrospira sp. | reverse complement strand
CTTAAGTGCCATTCCGGCAATCAAAGAAACATCGAAATTCTTTTCAATACTCATTCATGCCCTCGCGCTTCTTCGTAATCTTGCTCTTCAGGTTGATGGGTCCGCCATCTTCTGCTGTCAATTTCCGTCACCAACACTTTTAAGCTTTTCTAGCAAGCTTTGTTCTGGGACGATATCAACAGTATGGTCCACAGATGTGTGTACCTGTGCTCGAAGTGTATTGATTGATTTGTCCGAAACATCTTGCACGAAGTCCGCAACAAAATCTCTCATCCAATTTGGCGACTCGCTAAAATAAACCAAAAATTGGGCTGTTTCCCCGTGCTCGATTTTTCTTGGATAGTTATGCGGTGATAGTGTTGATACGATTTGTAAGGCGAATCGTTTGTTTTTACGTTTGCCGATGCGCCAGCCTATGCTGTCGATGGTCACTTGACGTTCTCCGACATTTGTCACTGTGAATTTTAAACATTCTTCCTTGGAGATACCAGGAGTGATCGCGAGCCGAAGTCCAACATTCGCCTTCAATCGCACTTTCTCTGAGCGGCGGGCAAGAAGCAATGCCACAACGGCAACAAAAATCGTCGCAATTCCGGCAACCCAAGTTCCAATTACTGCCCAAAGCTGCATCTTCTGCTCAAACGTCATTTTAACCCTTTGTCCAGTTTTCCAAAATTGCTCCCCTCATTTGCCGATATAACGTGTGTTTCATTATCCGCATGGGGATGTTGTGAGGCTGACAGCCTATATCCTCAGTGTGTGGGTAGAGCAGAGGCGATTGATGCAATGTATCAAGAAGACCTGCGATGAGGCTAGCCCGGTTGCTTGAGACCGTGGTTGCGAGCAATGGTCAGGATTTGAGAGATGATTTCCTTCGGTGAGTGGTCGTCGGTTGCAATAGCGTGATCGGCCGTGGCTTGCTGCCCAATAACCTACGAAGAATGATTTTCCACCAACGATGGCTTTTAGCTCTTTGCTCAGCAAGTCGCTGCCGGTGGACACTTATATTGAAAAATGGATCACCAACCTCGTCTGCAGGATGGTGTTTGCATGTTTGGTTTTTTAATATTTTAATCCGGGCACTAGTGGAGACTATTCCTTTGTTCCCATCATACTCAACATACGCAAATTCTGGAGGATTCTTGAACCACGGGGTAATCACTTGTATCGCGAGTCCCACGGCTGTCGATGCCAGGATACCGTTCGGCCAGATAACCTGAGGGCGACCACCGGCCAATCCATATTGGGTAGCCTCTTGCTTGAGCTGTTTATCAGTAATAAGTCCACAACACCACAAACATGGGTTGCCGGGAGTTGACAAGATCACTTGGCCGGAGATGAGAAAACCGTTCTCCCTTAGATCATGCACATCCATTCCAATGTCGATGTACGGGATGAGATGCCTTCGGGCGAAACGCTCTAGCTGGTCACGTTCCACGAAAGAGTCTACCGCTCCTAGGATTAGATCGCAGCCCTTGAGTTGATCCGTTGCGGTCTGCCATTTATCGCGGATCTGAATGATAGCTGCATTCGGTTGCAAACTCCGGATCAGTCGCGCCGCAATCTCAGTTTTCCACATCTTGTTTTTGATGTCTTTCAGTGTTCCGCCAACGAGACGTGTCGTATTCGTGAAATCGATTCGGTCGTGATCCGCAAGGACATATCTGCCAATGCCGATGTGCGCGAATTGCTGAACGATATGTGAACCACCACCGCCGAGGCCTACAAGGCCTACAGTGGTAGCGTCCAGAACAGCCTCGCTGTTGACTCCCAAGAAACTCTGGCGAACAAAGCGACTCATGTTCCCCTCCACTTCCGAATCGGGACACCAACCTCGACAAAATCCTGAATGAATTCGTAGGGCTCATTTCTGTTGCACCATACTTGTCCGCTCACGGCATCGTTGCTGAGCACGATTGCACCATGAGCCGCATATGACGCGACTTTGAAGAAATCGAGTACAAACTTGGCGTTTTCGCAAATGTCTATCGTACTAAAACTGGGCACACCGAAGCCGCCATGCGTATGCACGTGGAACATTGCTCCGCCAGTTTCCAGTGCCCACTGCAGAGCGCTTCGGATTGCATCAGGTCCCATCATCGCGCCAACCGAAATATTCGGCAGATACTCATGATCCATCAGAGGCCGATAGTTGCGTGCCAGGATCAGAAGATTGTCACCTGCGGTAGCAAGCCCTGCCGAGATAAAGCCCACGCGTTCGTATGCGAATGGGTGTGGGCGGTCGAGGTCGCGTCGAATTGATGCGAGAAGCGCACGGGTAATTTTGAATCGCGTCTTCATTCGACAGCTCTTAGATGCGCACATAGCATGCCTGGCCAGCTCATGTCGGCTTCAATGCCGCCCCAAGAACAGGCCCACCAGTGTCTACCAACAACACAATATTGTTTCCAGTTATTTCCCCGCCCTTCAATCTGACGCTCAAAAAAGAGCCTGGTTGGATAGCCGCCATGGGCGGCAGGGTAGAGGAGCAAATCCATCTGGATCTCGCGCCCAGCAGACTGAAACCTCGCTTGCGGCAGGAGGACGATTGGATTGCCGCCCTCCCGAGTCAGTTTGGCCGATTCATGGAGACTCTTGATCTTTTTATATTCGTCGTCCGTGTTGGTCATGCAGATCCTCCACAAGGCACTTGGCTAAAGAATTTCATGCCCTCCCTGACAGACACGTGGTCGCCGGAATTCAACGTTTTGAGTTGTCCATCGTCACTCAGCACGTTGAGTAGATAACCAGTCTCGACGCCGAGAATGGCAAGCAATTGCTCGGTTTTATAGGTGCCACGATCAATCTGTTTTTCGACTCCATCTATAACAACGACGATCAGCTTTTTGATGGTTCGAATGTGTTCCGTACCAGCATCCATCAATGCGACTTGGTCGTTGTAATTAAGTTCGCGATCTGGTTCGTCTCGACGTTCCAGGACTAGAACTTTGTCATCGCCGACCGCAGCCAATTTGCGAAGTTCCGACTCGCTTATGGTGCCTTCACCCCACTCGAAACCACCGCCGTCTAGGGTCAACCGGAAAACTCGATCACTCCTGAATGCCCGGAACTTCGCAGATTCTCCATTGCGGAGGTCTATTGGCTCATTCAAACCCAACGCATTTGACGATCCTTTCTGCAGTCGGATTAAAATGTGCTCATCCGTTGGGGTGAACCCGCCTTCTCGTAGGATTTGACTGGCCGTCGGCACTGGATCTTTGAAAGTGACGACGGTCCCGTTAACCTCAAGTTCGAAAGAGCCATCGGGATTTTGCTTTGACATGTTGCCCTCCTGTGTTGTAAAGTTGCACGTCAATTCCTATATCGCAATCATGTGCCATTAAACCGCATCGCAATACAAATTGCAAGAATAAAATCGGAGGTTCTATGTCAAATCAACGATTTGATACGGAAGGCTTCTACGCAGCGTTGGATGGCACCAGGGAGGCCAAAAATCTGACTTGGAAGCAGGTAGCGAAGAAATCCGGGGTCGCAGCATCCACACTCACACGGATGCGACAAGGGAAACGACCAGACATAGATGGTCTGGCAGCTCTGGCGAGTTGGTCGGGTGTTGATGTCAAGAAGTTCTATAGGCCTGCTGAAGAAGGGCGGCCTAAAGCTGAACCGCTGGCGGAAATCACAGCACTTCTTCGTGCTGACCGCAATCTGAGCGAAGAAAGCGCCAAAGCCTTGGACACGATGCTCAAGTCGGCTTACAAACATATGAGGAAAGGTCGTGGTAAGACTTAGACGTGGTTTTCGCAAAGAAGCCGAGGAATATGCTCTAGAATTCCGAGAAGAACTTGGCCTTGAGGAGCAAGAGCCTCTCAACCCCTTTCGTTTGGCTGAACACCTTGCTGTACCGATTCATGCTCTCTCCGAACATCCAACAATTCCCCGCGATATAAAACGGCATTTCCAAGAGGAAGGAAATTCCACATTCTCTGCCTTTACACTGGTGGATGGCATATACAATGAAATCATCCACAATGATTCCCAACATCCAAACCGTCAACACTCAAACATTAGTCACGAATTAGCTCACATTATCTTATATCATCCGCCTAGACCTCCATTGTTGAATGGCAGTTGTAGGAACTTCGATCCAATCCGTGAACAAGAGGCAAATGAACTTGGGTTTACATTATTGGTTCCGAATGTAGCAGCGCTTTATGCGATCGAAGGGTTCTCTAGTCTACGAGATGCGGCCGAATACTATGGTGTGAGTCAAGATTTATTGAAATACAGAATTCGCATTACAAATGCGAAGGCATGGGCCAAGAACAGAAGAAGTAGGTCGTATTGACAGTTTGTGTTAGAAAGATGAAGGGGAAACGTTTTCCTTATTAGGAACTGATAGTGTAGTACAGCAGACAGGAATTTGGGGAAGGGCATGAAGGACGGGCTTCTACAGCAACAGGAGTTTGGCTTTGATCAGATAGGGAGAGACGTCAGGTTAGATGGCTCTTTGCAGAGGGCTTTTCCGCTACCTGTCGTCTTGTCCTCTAATGGAAAAAAGACCCAGGAGCGGAACGACTTGTTTCGTCGATTCTGTGATCGGATGCTGGTAGATGTCGGTCTCAACCGGAAACTGGTGTCCTATCAAGGAAATAAGCATGAACCAGGATTCCGGTGGTTCAAATACAAGGAAGGTTTTTCCAGGTCCCTTGTTCGGACGCTTCTCCCCCAACAACAAGAAACTCATGTTCTCGATCCATTTTCTGGGGTAGGGACGACGGTTGTGGCTGCTGCTGGCCTCGGACACGTTGGGACAGGGATTGAAATTATGCCAGTCGGGAATCTGGCTGCCATGGCGGTGGCGTATGCGTCGAATGGAATAGATAAGGGTTGCCTGGAAAAACAAGCGAAAGCTCTTGTCCGGTATAGTGTTCGCGGTACAGGGAACCGCATGGAGCAGATGCCGATTACGCAAGGCGCGTATCCCCGGAAGACCGAATCTGCATTGATGCGGGCGCAGATGTTCATCTCAAAAATTGACGATCCGGCAATTGCAACTGTCTTGACGCTTGCTTGTGTCAGTATTTTGGAGGACGTGAGTTATACGCGGAAAGACGGCCAGTTTCTTCGATGGGACCCTCAATCCGGACGGGTCGTGAGCCCCAAGTTGGATAAAGGATCGCTTCCGACCGTTAGGGAAGCCTTGGGAAAGCGTCTGTCCGAAATCATTGCGGACGTCCCCATACTGGAGAGGACATATGCCGGTCATATCCCTACTCTTGTTAATGGATCGAGTCTCAACGAACTCAAAAAGCTACGGGCAAACTCGATAGACGCCGTTGTCACGTCGCCGCCCTATGCCAACCGATATGACTACACGCGGACGTATGCGTTGGAGTTGGAATATCTTGGCTACGGACACGAACAGTTGAAAGCGTTACGGCAGTCGTTGTTGTCGGCAACCGTAGAGAACGGCTCAAAACGCACGTCTATCGAGAAAGACTACGGTGAGGACTCACTCGCAAAGGAAGCATTTCGGATGGCTGATGCGCAGCCCGCCCTTCAAGAAATTCTCGGCAATCTGACTGAACAAGCCCACGAATTGAGCAATCGCAACGTGATCCGACTTGTGAAAAATTATTTTACGGAGATGGCTGTTGTCATAAGGGAGTTGGGTCGGGTGGTCAGACCGGGTGGAAGCGTCTTCATGGTGAATGACAACGTTCGGTATCATGGGGAGGAGGTTCCGGTTGACCTGATTTTATCAGATTTTGCAGAGCAATCCGGTTTCCGGTGTCAGACCATTCGGATGCTTGAGCGCGGAAAAGGCAATTCCAGTCAGCAGATGGGGCGGTTCGGGAGGCACGAAATACGCAAATGCGTCTATCATTGGAAAAAGCCTGATGGATAAACTGCAAGAGTCAAAAACCCGTGCCACTATCATTTCTCGCCGAATACGGGAACGTGCTGAACTAAAGGCGAGGAAGAAAATCGACTCGTTTGCCTTGAGCGCGTCAGATTACGAACGAGACCTTGTGGAACTGGCAATCGTGCAAGAGGCTTGGCAGCACGTCATTTCTTCAGGGATAGACCCGAAGTTTGTCTTTGTCCATCCGATTATGTTGCAGCAGAGCCCAGATGTATCATTGCACTATCGGGGGATAGCCCTTTTATCGCTGAAACGGGTTCAGGCAATTGCAGGAAGTGTGGTTTCCTGGGAAGACGGGTCATGGCCAAAAAACCGCCGTCCGACAACGGAAAAATGTCAAAAGATCGCACGATTGTACAACTCGATTATCTCATCAATTATTATGGATGCAGACGATTGGGTATTGGAAAACGGATACCGGAATGTTTTGGCAACGATAGGTATTACGGCGGATGGTTCGATTCGGAATATCATCGGACGAGAGGGGGAAAAGGCGGTTCAGGACGCATTGGTTGCGTGGCTCCAAACGCAGAGTCGGATTGATCTGCGCCCCTACACCGGAACAGATGCGATGGAAACGACGAAGGATTGGATGTTATCAAACGAGGTGCGGATGATTTTCGGTATCGACCCGGACATTGCGTTCAAAAGGAAAGCGCGAAATGGGGAATGGCAGATTGTCGCAACGATTGAAATCAAGGCCGGAACGGACCCAGCCGGGGCACTTGAACGGCTTGGGGCGTTTCAAAAGAGTGCGGGAGAAACACCCAACACATCAAAGGATTATTTGATTGTGGGAGTTTGTACGGCAGAGATGGGAAAGCGTTTGAAGGCCTTGGGATTTCGACTCGAACAGATATTTGATCTTTCCGAGATTATAAACGATCCCGAAAAGTGGGAAGAATTCACACAGGAAATTTTTCATCATGGCCTGCGATTGCTCTGACTCGGATTCAAGACATCCGTATCAAGAAGACCCACGATGCGGCTAGCGCGATTAATCGATGCCGTGGCTGTGGGCAATGGTCAGGATCTGATTAGTGATTTCCTCCGGTGAGAGGTCGTCGGTTGCAATGGTGTGATCGGCTGCGGCTTGGTATTTGGGCGTTCGTTCGGTCAGGACTTCCTGGATTTCCTCGACAAACGTTTTCCCGGCGGTGAGTGCCGGGCGTTGCGTGTCATCTGAAATCCGAAGGGTAATCGTCGAGACCGTGGCGGTCAGCCAGAAGATCAGGCTATTGGGCTTTAACGCTTCCACGTTCTCCGGTCGCAGGATCAGCCCCCCGCCGGTATCGATGACCAAGCGGTCCTGGTTTTTGAGCGCGAGGCACACCTCGGTTTCGAGATTGCGGAAGTGGTCCCATCCGTTGCGGGCCACAATGTCCGGAATTTTCATTTGCGCTTTTTCGACGATTTGTGCGTCCGTGGAAACCGCCTTCCACCCCAGTCGCGTCGCGAGGAGTTCCGCGACGGTGCTTTTTCCCGTGCCCCGGTAGCCGATGAGTGCCAGATTCATGGCCCTCACCCCGACCCCCGGATCGAGTCCGGGGCAGGCTCTCTCCCGGGGGGAGAGGGAGCCACAGGGGGAGATGAAAAGCGGGACTCCAGGACTTGACGCATGACGGGGACTGGGGCGGGTTGGCCCGTCCACAACTCGAATTGCGCGACGGCCTGGTGCAGGAACATTTCCAATCCGCGGATCGTGGGGGATCCGGCGTTTCGAGCTTCCTTCAGCAATCGCGTCTCCAATGGGTTGTACACGATGTCCATGACCGTCAGGTCGGGATGGAAAAATTGCTGAGGCACGCAGGTCTGATCGACGTGGGGATCCATGCCCACGGGGGTACAGTGAATCAGGACCTGCGCCTGATCCAGGGCCGGTTCCAGGGTGTCCGCGTTGAGCGGGTGGTCTTCAACGTGAAGCGTCGTGCCTTCATGGAGGTTGCGAGCCAGGGTTTGACGCTCATCCTCTTCGACCCCCAGGATCGTGAGTTTGTTGATGGGGGTTTCCAGCGCGAGCCCGAATGCAATGGCCCGTGCGGCTCCGCCGGAGCCGATCATGACCACGTGTTTCCCGTCGAGTGCCACGCTTGCATGCTGTAACGCCAAGAGGGCGCCGGAGGCGTCCGTATTATAGCCGGACAGGGTTTGCTCCTCTTTCACGATGGTGTTGACGGCTCCGATGTGCCGGGCCGTGGGTTCGATCGTATCCAGGTGAGCCATGACCGACACTTTATGCGGAATCGTCACGCTGAACCCCCTGAGGTTGCCCAACGCGCGGATTCCATGAATGGCATGGGGCACGTCTTCAACGGGAAACGCGAGGTACACGTAATTCAGTCCCAAGTGCTGAAACGCGGCATTGTGAATGGCCGGGGAAAGCGAATGTTTCACCGGATGGCCGAGGACGCCGCATAATTGGGTGTCGGTATTGATTTCCATGAAGGCTCCTTCATCAGATCAAGTCGGGGACATATTTCATGCCGTCAGTTAACCTCCTTTGTAACTCTACCCCACCTTCGCCTCCCCTTACAAAGGGGAGGAAAAAGGCAATGTCTCTGGTATCGTCCTCATGCCTTCAGTCCCCCTCTTTTGTAAGGAGGGGTGAGGGGAGGTAGAGGGTTTCATCAGAACGACCGGGATGCGTCGAAATTCATGCGGAGATTCACGGAAACCACGTGGATGGTGGTGTCCCATACTCCGTGGACCCGAGGATCCTGATTGTTTGAAATGCCGCGTGATTGATAGAAAATGCCTTGGTAGGCCACGTCGATCCCTATGGCGGCTACGCCGAAACCTTCCTGACCAGTGCCGCAGGGAACCGCGCCCAGAAAGGTCCCGCCGCGCTGACACAGAAACCCGATCCCGGCGGAATATGAATGTGAATTGGAATCCGGAACGTCAGGCTTGAACGTCCGTTCCGGCACCGGGCTGTCGGCAAACACGTACCCACCCCGGATGGATACGTCCCAGGACGGCAACAGAGCCGGACTGATGAACTTGTATTCAGTGCCGGCCATCACGACGTATGAACTCTGCCAGTTTCGGGGGTTGGGAAGCACCGCGCCATTGGACAGGGTCACGTCCAGGTGATCGAACGAGGTCCAATCCGCGTAATCCACGTCGATTTCCAGCTTCCACTCGCGTCGGGTATCCCGTATCGGCCACACGGCAAGGCCGGCCGTGACAACCTGCGGCAGGTCGAGATCGGCCTTTGCTCCCAACGCGAACCCTCGACTCTTGTTCAAAAATTGTCCCGTCAAGTTCAACGTCGCCCGGCTTCGATAGACCAACGCGACGTTGACCAGGGGTTGCTCTCGCTCGTTGCGCAAAGGCGTCCAGAGCAATCCGGCATGATACCCAAGGGCCGTATCCCGGCCGTTCAGTTCGATATCGTCGTCCGGGGCAAACGGGAACCCGGCACGCGCCAGGTCCGCAGCGGTTTGCTGTATCTCAACGTGACCCTCGCCGAATGCGTCGGAAAACGTATAAATATCCAACCCGGTGCCGAGTGCCAACATGGGATTTGCCCTGAACGCGACGGTCGGGATCACGTCCAGGATCGGGGAAGCCGCTTTTGTGAGGATAGGGGCGAGGCCGGACGTCCGGGGATAGCGCGTGATGTTGCCGAAGGGCGAATAGACTCCCAGCCCCAGCGTCAACGAGTCGAATGAAGGCCACCCCAAATCGCCGAGTTTGGCGCTCACGAAAAAACTGCTGGGCGGAGGATTGGCAAAGGTGCCGCCGAAGTCACCTTCAATGGCCGATCCGGAAAATGGCCTGAACTCAATGGCTCCGTTTACGAGGAGCGTTCCTACCGTCATTTGCAGGCCCGGCAGCTCCGTGATGGCAGCAGGATTGTAATGCACGGCCGACGGGTCATCGGCCTGGGCGGCGAATGCTCCGCCTTGAGCCGTGGCCGACGCGCTTTGGTCCAGGATTCTGAAGCCTTCGCCAAAAGCCTGGTGAGAAAAGCTGGTTGTCGCGACAATGGCCAAAAAGGTCACAAGTAGCGGGGCAAACAAAGAAGGGCGGGAATGGTTGTCGTGCTGAATCATGGGAAATAGTGGAGCGTGGTTCGCTTTCTGAGGTTATTATATCGTTTGGTCTACTATACTTCAAGTCGATGAAAAAGGGAAGGCAATATTGTTGATCGCCGTGTGGTGCAGTACACTACTGTTGTAGAGGTGCCAACCATCATTCCCCTCCTTTGTAAGGAGGGGTGAAGGGGAGGTAGAAAAGGGCAATATCTCTGGCCGGAGCATGACAGACAATGGTCATCAAAGAATTACCGCTCGAATCGACCCTGGCGCACCTGCCCAACCAGCCCGGCGTGTACCTGCTGAAAGGGAAGGGCGGTGAAATCCTCTACATCGGAAAAGCCCGGGTGTTGGCGGACCGGGTCCGTTCATATTTTCAGAAAGGGCACGACCCGAGCCCCAAGACTCGCGTGCTGACGTCCCTGGTTCGGGACATCGAAACGATAGTCACGCGCTCCGAATTGGAAGCCCTCCTGCTCGAAAGCAACCTGGTCAAACGTCATCGCCCCCGGTTCAACGTGGTGCTGCGCGATGACAAGCATTACCCGTTTCTTCGCCTGCCGGTGAAGGAGAATTTCCCGCGTCTCTCAATCGTGCGTCGCGTGAAGAACGATGGCGCCCTGTATTTCGGACCCTACGTGCCCGCGGGCGCGCTTCGGGAAACGCTGAAGGTCATCAAGAAGGTGTTCCCGCTGGCCACGTGCAAGATCGACATCGACGGGACGGCCGATCGCGCCTGTCTGGAATTTGAAATCAAACGCTGCATGGCGCCCTGTACCGGCAACCAGTCACAGGAAGACTATCATCGTATCGTCGAACAGGTTCGCTGTTTTCTGGAGGGGCGGGACAAGGAATTGCTGGACGGGTTGCGCAAGGAGATGGAAGCGGCCGCCGACCGTGAAGAATTTGAAGAAGCGGCGCGGCTTCGGGATCGGATGGCAAGCATTGCCAGGACGTTGGAAAAACAGCGCGTGGCGCAAATCGGGCCCATGGATCAGGATATCATCGGCTTGGCCAGGATGGGACCGGCGGCGGACCTGCAACTGTTGTTTGTGCGCGGCGGTCTGTTGATCGGCCGCAAGGACTTTTTCTGGGCGGATGCGAAAGAGGCTGCCGATGAGGAGTTGATCCGGTCGGCCATTGAGCAGTTCTATAACAAGGACACCTTGCCCCCCAAGGAGCTGTTGGTCTCCGAAACGCTGTCCGACCGGGAATTGCTTCAAGACTGGCTGAGTTCCAAAAAAGGCCGGCGGGTGCGGATCCTGACTCCCGAGCGAGGGGCAAAACGTCAACTGCTCCAATTAGCCGAAGAGAATGCCGCCGCGGCCATCGCGGAGCATTTGCGCAACACCGCGGTGGAACACCAGGAGGCCGAGGAGTTGCAGCGGCTCCTTGGGTTGCCGAAGACGCCGGGTAGGGTGGAAGGGTTTGACATTTCCAACACCATGGGCACCCATTCCGTGGCTTCGATGGTGGTGTGGGAAGACGGCAAAATGAAAAAGTCGGATTACCGGCGATTCCGCATCAAGACCGTCGAGGGGGCGAACGACTTTGCGAGCATGGAGGAAGTCGTTACTCGCCGGTACGGCGGGACTCTTGGCACCAAAGCCAATACGATGCTGCCGCTTCCCGATCTCATCCTGATCGATGGGGGAGCCGGGCAGTTGGGTGCCGCGGTGGACGCGTTGCGCGTTCTTGGTCTCGGTCATTTGCCCGTCGTTGGATTAGCCAAAGCCAAAGGCGAGAAAGAAGAGCGAATCTACGCACCCGGGCATCGCGACCCGCTCATCCTGTCCCCCACGTCCCACGTCTCCCGCCTGGTCCAACGCATCCGTGACGAAGCGCACCGCTTCGCCATCACCTACCATCGCAAACTCCGCGGCCAGGCCTTGATCGTGCCATCGACGAAATCCGTGGGACGACGCCTTGTGAGCGAAGAGCATTCATGAACGAAGCCATGCCTCACAGCAAAATTTAAAGGAGTTGTTCGATATGAAATGCAGTATTGAGGGATGCCCAGGCTAATACGAAGAGCGGAAAATTGTACATGCCGTGTGTCAGCGAGGGCGATCTTAACTGCGGATAGCCGGTGTAGATTGATGCAATCAGGTCGTCTGCCTGCGCGACAGATCCGGCTCCAAGGAATCTCGGGCAGGCGCAAATTCAAAACCGGGTCTGGACGGCTCCATGAAGGTAATCGACTCATAGAAGTCGTCCAATGCGATGAATACGCCATTCTCTTCCGCCCATCGTCGCATCCGCTGGTTGCAGGAATGTGCCCACGACAGGATTTCCACTCGCCACTTGCGGTTGTGCATCCGTTCCAAGGTGCTGTGGAAACCCGATCCTTCGAGATAGCCCGCGCCGTCTCCTGTCAGCAAGACCACGATACCCGGAGTGCCGTTGTAATCCAAGGCGTCTTCCAGCATACGCAACTGCAAAAATTTGTCGGGGACTTCCTGTTCTCGACTCCCCGGGTTGCCCCTGTCGAACAGTTGGACTTGAATCCCGTTGCTTTCCATGCGGTTCCATAGATGGCGCATTTCCGGGGGTACGGACCCAGCGGCAAACGCCCGCTCTACCGGCCTGTTGGCATGGGCCAGGCGCAACAGGTTATCGAAGTTGATACGAATACGGTAACGGGAGGCTGGTCCCTCGTTGCGTTCTTCTGCGAGACGTTGGGCCTCCAGGAAAATGTTGGAGTTGTCCCAGTAGATGAAGACGCGCTCCATTGTATCTTCACCGCCATGAGCCGCGAGGTGATCTTCAGTTGATGCATTCATGACGTTTAGATCGACTTCCCTTGTCTCGACCCTGTCGGATCAGGATGCCAGAAAATTGTAGGCTTCGCACTGCCTCTCCGCAAGTTCTATCTCGTGCTTCGGTCAGCAGTCGTGCAGCCGTCGAGTTCATCATGGCGGAGGTTGACAAATGCGTCACCGCGGGTGTCAGGCGAAATGATTGGAGAATGCTTCCCCAAAATTCTAAGCAAGTTGATTGCTGAATGCTGTCAACGAGGGCATAATGCATTCATGCCGTTACAGATCACTATCAGGGGTGTGCCTGAGAAAGTCCGAGATGAACTCGCAATGCGCGCGGCACTTCAACAACAGTCCATGCAGGAATTCCTCCGTTGCGAACTGGAGCGTATTTCGTCGAGGCCTTCTGTTGGCGCGTGACTGCAAGGCGTTCGCAACCGGAAGGCAGGAACGAAAACACGGGTTCCCCCGTCTCTGATCCTCCGCGCCCGTGACGCGGACCGGACGTGATGACTAACATATAGTGGACGGCCCTGTGCTGGTTGCGGCCTTGGTCGTCTCGGGCCGTGAAGGCTAGAGGGGTGAGTCTGTGGTTACTGAAGGCTGCCTGGTTAGTCTGGAATTGGCTTTGGCCGAAGCCAGTAACATTCTGCGTCGGTTGGAACGAACCGGCCGGATCTCACGCGTTGAGGCTGAAAGCACGCACGGTGACCTGCTGCGACTCGACGTGGAGTTGTTCCCCTTCGCGCCCTTTGCCGAAGGGATTTATCCTTTTAAGTTGACAGAGGGCTACCGGTGTCGTCTGGCTTCCAAGGCCGTCGGTAACTGCTCTGATTGGTTCTGTTCCTCGACGGTCGCACATTTCCAGCAAATTCCCCATGCAGGATACGGCCACGCCACGTTTTTTCGCCAACGGAAGGCGACCCCCACAAACCACCGCGCTTCGTTAAGCAGACGACAACGAAAGCACTGATAGAAAGTCATTGGCTTTTTTGACGGTTGATGCACCAACCCGCGTTCGGCATACGGGATGAGATCGTGAAACGATATTGGGCGGTTCATGCTCGGAGTGTAGCAAGGATGTGATGCGCCCCAAAGCCCCATAATCTAGAAGGCAGCGGTTGGACCTCATACAAGGCGTCGGGGCATTGACGAAAAACGGCTGCCTCGTTACGATGTGCTTATGTTCAGCAAATGGTGGTCACGGAAAAAACTCCGCGTCTTAATTTATCAAGAGCAGGGGTGGTTTGTCGCCCAATGCTTGGAGTATGACGTTCGAGCCCAAGCGAGGACGATTCCCGATGTGATTAAATATATTTCCCTTGCCCTCATCGAAACCAAGCAAGATAGTTTGCAGCGTCATGGTCGAGCCTTTGCATGTGTCGATCTCGCCCCTGAGCAGTTCCAAAAAATGTGGCACGATCGTATCCTCGACATGCAGCCTTCCCGCCAAGAATTCTTCACCGCACCCTCCGACGACGTGCCGATGTCCTTGGCTCTTGCCCCATGACATGCAAGGCCCTTGGTTTTTTACGTGTCCAACCCTCGGCCAATACATTGAGTGGGCTCAAAATCAAGGATGCTCGTTTGAGCAAGGCGAAAAGTACGGCACCTTCATGATAAAGTTGGTCGCCCCAGATTGAAGCCGAAGTGTCATAGAGTTTGGGATGTCCTTAACTGAAGGGATGGTGCCGACCCAAGTATGGAAGTATGATCGGACACTGAAAATCGAGTCTCCATGGACGGCCTGGGACCCGGACGATTTCTTCAATCATCCACGTAATCTGCCAAGTTAAAACAATAAGTCCCTTGCCGAACGGATATGGCCTTTGCGTGACAATCTGACCAGCTATGATGCCTGGTACGTGGCACTGGCTGAGGCACCTGATTGCTCGCTGGTGACACTTGACCGGAAGCTCGGCCGTGCTACCGGCCCCACGTGTGAGGTCATCACCCCGCCCCGTTCGTAGACAGGAATGAATACTTCACAAGGAAGGTAAGCGGTTGGCTGAAAAGGACTCCTAGATTGCCGAAGTCTTGACGTGCAAGGAAACTGGATAGGGTTCTATTCCATCAGGATTAATGACCAATGGCGATTGGTGTTTCAATGGAGCGGGGGCCATGCCTATGGCGTGCAAATCATCGACTATCACTAGGGGAGCAAAAAACCGTGGACAAGCAACCGAAAAAGCCTTTTCATCCGGGCGAGATGTTGCTTGAGGAATTTCTCGAGCCCATGGGAATGAGCCAGGCGGTGTTCGCGCAGAAGATCGGCTGGAGCCGGGCGCGTCTGAATGAGTTGATACGAGGCAAGCGAGGCATCACCGCCGATGCGGCACTCGATCTGGCCGAAACCTTGGGGACCTCGCCAAAGTTTTGGCTAAACTTGCAGGCGACGTATGACTTGGCCAAGGCCGTCGAGGCAAGACGGGTGGCCAACGCCAGTCCATGCAGGAATTCCTCCGCCACGAACTGAAGCGTATCGCGTCCCGGCCCCCTCCCGTTGGCGGTGGCTGCAAGACGTTCGGAACCGCAAGGCAGAAACGAAAACGCAGATCCCACCGTCCCGCATCCTCCGCGCCCGTGACACGGATCGGAAGTGACGACTCTAGTGGACGGCTTCGTGCTAATGGCTGGTGCCGCTCGACTTTTCCAGATACTTTAAGAAGTTATCTCCGACGAGGGTCGGAGGCAGGGGGAAGATCCTGGCGTTTCAGGGTGCTGTCTACAGACGCCGCACGTTGGACAATGTGACCATCTTGCGGTCCAGCGTCAAGGTCTCCAACCCGGCCCGTGAGTAGTCATCGGCGATGAGTCTGTCGAAGAGGCCGGGACCGCCTAATGCTGAAAGGGCTTCAGTGACGGCCGGTCCATTCAGAGGGGCGACTAGGCCGCTGTCAAATGCCCGCAGCAATCCAGTGCAAGCATCGTTCTTGGATGCGCCGTAATGATGTTGTAAAGCAGCGTAGGTTTCCCCAATGACCTGGTTCGAGGCATAGACCTCACACCCCTGTTCTTCGATCAAAGTACGAAGGCTTTTTACACATTGCTGGAAGGTCTCTTCCGGGTCTTGGGCAACCAACCTTACTAGGACAGAGGTATCAATCCCGATACGCCGCCGGATCATATCCCTCATCCCGAAACTTTCGGATGTCGAATGGCGGGGTTCCAGGCGGTATCTTGTCCCGTAGATAACCGAGCTTGGAGAGGTCGATCCGCCTGGGTCGCAAAATGAAGCCGTCGGGGCTTTCTACAAGTTCGAGCTTATCGCCGGGTCCCACGCCCATCGTCTCCAACACCCTCGCCGGGAAGGTGACTTGGCGTTTTGATGTAATCTTGATGATCATGGCGATTCTCCTTACCAAAATCTTATATAAGTAAGGCGAAAGAGTCAAGAATCGATCATACTGACCTGATCGTCAGCAGCGGTCATTGGGCCTGTTCGACCCAAGGGGTGAAAATAATAAAACGCAATCTGCCAAGAGCCGGTGACGGCTGCGGTAGTCTGCCTCCATTCTCTTGTCGCCTGTCTGCCGCTGTGGTACATTTTTTCTTCATCCCAGGCGCTGGGCGAATATTGCCTGACCGCGTTTATCCGGCGCATGTCAAAATTCTACGATCACCAAGCCATCGAACAGAAATGGCAGGCTTACTGGCGCGAGCACCAGCCCTTTCGTTCTGAGATCGACCCCGCCAAGCCGATTTTCTGAGCTGCACATTTCCAGTAACTGATCACATAATGTATATAGAATTGTGGTATGACATGGCATAGGCCAAAATTTGGCCCCATAAAACAGTTTGACAAAATTCATAGATGGTCCCACTCAACCTGACCGTTGCGGACGTTGCCGACATTTGTCGCCGTTTTCGTGGGGAAGCAAGGGACGAGTTAGACAAGCATATTCAGCGCATCAATTGGATTAGATCCAACCCAGCGGGTCTTCGGCATATCGTTGATTTTGTGCCAAATCCGGCTCACATTGATGACAGGCTGGTAACCAATATACAAGTGCCAATGACCTACCTGACATCGTTACCCATTGCGCCTGAGAAAATCGGTCCATTGAAGTAACATCGGCGTATACCCGGGTTGGGTAGAATCAACTGGAAGATTTGTTTTCCTCAGCAACAAGGCTTGAGAGATGTTCGGCTTGGGCCGGCACGGCGCCGAGTGCGATGAGGTGGGCGTTGTCAGGGGAGTCCAGGACGAATACTCGTTTGTCTTGAGCCAGGGCGTCTTTGCATAGCTTTTCGGAATCCGCATGGCGTCGAGGCCGCGTGCCGGGCAAACGACGACGGACGAGGTGCCCCGTAACACCAAGTCCAGAAAATCTTTTTCCATTGGCGACTGGAACCCACCAATGAGCGTCACGTCTGTATTTCGAAGCGCACGCGCGAGATCGTAGGTCTTGAGGATGGTGTGCCCGGGCAACGCACTGAACAGAAGAAGCCGATCAACCTTTTATCGAGTAGGTCGAGGTTGCCCTTCGATGCGATAAGAGCGGAGATTGAAATTCTCCAGATGGTTCTTGATCTTGTCTCGGTCAAGGGTCGCCGGCATCGGGGACCTCTCGACTCATCCTCCGACAGCGACATCGGTTACTGCAACAAGATCGATTTCGTCGAACCATGCAAAATCCTCTGTGTTCTGAGTGACCAAGGTGGGAATGCCGTGCGTCGACATCGTGGCAACAATGTTGGCGTCATGGAGCCGCTTGCCACTCAGGCCATGGGCCAAGGCGATTTGACGAAGCCGCCGGGCCACGTCTTCGGTTTCGTCGTACACGTGGAGCCGACGCAGGAACTCATTCACGTTTGTCGTTGCGTCACGCACGCTCAGGCCAAGACCGTTGACGTCCAAGGGGCGTGTCGCCACCACCAGATACTCGCGCAGAATCTGGCCACTTGCCGCAAGGTGCATGCCGCTGGAATCGGCCCCGGCGAGCAGCCGTATCGCGTCCTGGTGCTGCGGACATGATTCGTCCGTCGCAGTCAAGAGCACATTCGTGTCGACGAACAGGATGTCACCGACCGTCGGCGTCATAGATCTCGTCCCTGCTCCACGATGTCGTGTGGCCGGTATTGACCGTCACCAGATCGAGCATCCGATCCTCCTCTGGCGGTGCCATTCTGGCGGCACGTTCAAGGATGGCATGCAACTCGCCTTGCAGGGACCGATGATGACTGCGCGCCAGACGTTTCAGTGCATGAAGCGTGTCTGAAGCAATTTCTCTAATGTGTATCGAACTCATACCGGTAGTATAATGATACCTTCATTCCAAGGCAACTGCCATATGTTCCACTGTCAGGGCTGATAAACCCTGATTCACATGACCTGAAACGTCGATGATGTTGGCCCGCTGGCATTGAAGTCGGACGAGGCCGGGCTGGCTTCATGCACTCGCAACTCCGTGTGGCGCGCAAGCACGTCGAAGTCGGCGTCGTTATGCAGAATCGGCGTCCCGGTTCGTATGGCAACGGAAGCAATGAGACAGTCGATCAGCTTGCGAACGGTCTCCCCTTCCCGTCGGCAGCGGCGGTAGAGCCCGGCAGCATCTTCATAGTCCGTCGCCCGCGTTGGTAGCACCGCTGCCCGGGCCAGCAGTCGACGAAGGTTCAGCAGGTGTGATTCATCCTGCGCTCCGGCGAACACCTCCATCCGCACGGCATCGCAGATGGCAACCTCGCGTGCCAGCAGTTCGTCAACGAGATTGCAGACCGTGGACCCCGTGTTCCGCAGAAACTCTATCCACGCCGAGGTATCGACCAGGATCATAGCGAACGGCTGGCACGCATCGCGTCGAGGTCTCCTCCCCAACCGACTCCACGAAGCGCACGAGCCTCGTTGACGGATACGGGTTCGGCCGCCAGCATCCGGAGCGCGAAGTTAATGGCCTCACGCTTGGTCTTGAGTTGATAACGCCGCATCACCTCGGCGCACGCCTGATCGTCGATGTTTACGTTGGTGCGTGACATACACCTAACATACACCAAAGCGCGAATGGCGGCAAGAACGATTCATAAATGGAGGGTTCATAATAAGCTAAGGGGCTATCCTCATTGGTTACTTAGCTAGGACAGCCCCTTAACTATGGGAACTATCAAGAATAGTTAACGAGCTCTTCTTATGTGTAGCTGCGCCATCTTATGGCGCTTCTTTTTCTTGACGGCCCCTTCAGCCGCATAAGATGCGGCAGCTACAACTACAGAGAGACTGCATGTCCCAGGCTAAAACTGCGATCAATCCAGGCGTTTTGCAAGTGAAACAAGCATTGCCAACTATTCCGGATAAGTCCGTATATTATTGTATTTATATTTCTCATATGATACATAAAAAATCATCTATATTTTATTTAGATATATTATAATTTATCAATATGAGTTACGAGACTGAATATATAGCCAGTACGTTGCGTATCGCGCGTGAAGCCAGAGGCCTCAGCCAGCGCGAGTTGAGCGCCAAATCAGGTGTGCCGCAGGGCCATATCTCGAAGATCGAGAATAATGCCGTCGATCTCAGGGTTTCGAGCTTGGTTGCACTTGCCCGTGCCCTCGGTCTCGAGCCGATGCTCGTGTCACGCAAGTTCGTCCCGGCGGTTCAGTCGATTGCAGGCAGTGCCTCGAAGGATGGCAACGATGACACCGAGTCTGTGCGCCCGGCCTACAGCCTCGAAGAGGACGATCATGGCTGATGTCCACGTTCTCGACGTCCTGCTTCACGACGAGCCAATCGGCACGCTTACCCGCGTTGACGGCGAACGGATTCTCTTTACGTTCAAGGATGCTTATGTCGCGAAGGAGAATCGGCCCGTGCTCGGGTTGGGTTTCAAGGACCAACTTGGTGAGCTGATTACCGCTTTCAGCCCCACACGGACACGGCTCATGCCGTTCTTCTCTAATCTGCTGCCCGAAGGGCATATGCGCACCTACCTCGCCGAGCGTGCAGGCGTGAAACCCGTACGCGAGTTTTTTCTGCTCTGGGTATTCGGTCTGGACCTGCCGGGTGCTATCACAGTCAAACCTTCAGATGGCGAAGAGTGGCCGCCTGTTGATCAAGATACCACCGGCGATGGAGATCGTGATGATGACCGTAATAACGCCCTGCGCTTTTCCTTGGCCGGCGTGCAACTCAAATTCTCGGCCATCAATGAGTCCGGTAGCGGGCTAACCATCCCGGCCAAGGGCATCGGCGGTTCGTGGATCGTCAAACTGCCCTCGCGCGAATTTACCGGCATCCTTGAAAACGAATTCTCGATGATGACCCTGGCCCGGCTGATCGGTATGGACGTGCCTGCGATGCGGCTTGTCAATGTCGATGCCATTCGGAATCTGCCGGACGGTATCGGCACTCTTAAAGGGCAGGCGCTTGCGATTGAGCGTTTTGACCGGCTACCGGACGGAAGTGCCGTTCACATGGAGGATTTCGCGCAGATATTTGGCGTCTATCCCGAGGCCAAATATGAGAACGCCAGTGCACGCAGCATTGGCAGGGTTATTGGTGCCGAGGGCAGCGAAGTGGACGTTGCCGAATTTATCCGGCGACTGACCTTCAACACGTTGATTGGCAATGCCGACATGCACCTGAAGAACTGGTCGCTGATTTACCCGGACCGGCGGCATGCCGCCTTGGCACCGGCCTATGACTTTGTTTCTACGATCACGTACATCCCGGATGGCAAGGCCGCCCTGAATTTCAGCCGGACCAAAATCTTCGCCGAGTATTCAGAGGACGAACTCTCTCATCTTGCCGCCAAGGCTCGACTGCCGGAAAAACTCGTTCTCGATACTGCCCGTGAAACCGTCGCGCTGTTTCACCAGTACTGGCACGCCGAAAAGGCGAACCTCCCTCTGGCTGCCGAAGTTGTTCAGGCCGTTGAAGCCCACCTGAAAACGATCCCCATCGCTTGAATGGGGTTCACCTGTAAACTCGTGGGATTTCTGATCTAGGGCCGCCTGGGCGGGCGCCCTTTCCCCCGATAGGGTCGCCTGGGGCGTATGGCAGGCAGGGTGATGGTGACCAGCGTCCCTTCCTGGGGTCGGCTGTCGATCGCAATGTGGCCTTCGTGTTCGTCCACGATTTTTTTCACCATTGGCAGGCCCAACCCCGTGCCCGACCGTTTCGTGGTAAAATAGGGCTCAAAAATTTTCTCGCTCAATTCTTCGGGAATCGGCGCGCCGTCGTTATGGATGCGAATGACCATTTCAGGCTGGCGACCCCGTTTCTGCGACACGGAGATTCGCAAATTCCCGCCCGGCGACATGGCTTCCAGGGCATTCGTAAAAATACTGAGAAAGACGTGCTGGATCTTCTCTCGATCCCATCGCACCTGGCCCAGGCGCGAGGGAAATTCCTTGGTAACGTCGATCCGGTTGACCCGAAAATCCGTGGCGACCAACGCCAGCCCGTCTTCGATCAAGTCGGTGACGCGGCAAGGCCGCCGGTCCAATTGGAGAGGCTTGGCGAAATCCAGAATGTCGTTCAACATACTTTCCATCCGCATGAGATCCCGCATGGCCGCTTCGATGGAGGTTTGAGTTTCGAAGTCGAGTATCCCGTCACCCGTCACTTCCTCCAATTGCGCCCGGATGTAGCCCATGGGTTCACGAATCTCGGTGGCGAGAAACGAACTGACTTCATTCAAGGCCGCCTGGCGTTCCTGTCGCCGGATAACCGGTTCCGGGACGCCGCCTGCCGCCTCCGGTGTCGACGGGGCTGCTGCACCCGGCGACGCCTGGACGTTCAGGGACGGTTCATCAAACAGTTGCGCCAATTGCGTCGTCACCGGTGCGAGCTTTCCGGACTCGGCTTCCGTGTGCTCGTATTGCGCCGCTGTCTTGGACGCCAGGGTGATCGTCCCGGCGACGCGGCCCCTGACAAAAAAGGGAACCACGAGCGTGCACCGGAACCGGTCGCGGTACAATTGTTTGTAATCCTGAAAGCGTCCTTGCGTGGAGGCCAGGTTCTGATCGATTCGCGGCTTGCGATGCCGCACCGTCCACCCCGACGCCGATTCGTTCAGTGACAAGCGGTGCCCCGGCAGCAGTTCTTTCTTATGTCCGGCCAGACAACCCAACACTTCCAGGGATGCAGCCAACGGATCATACAAGGTGACCCATCCCCGGTCGAATGGGACCAGGGACTGCGCCTCGGTCAAACACTCGGCAACGCGCTTCTGCGCCTGGGGCGACGTATACGTCCGCGTTGTCGCGTCGCCGCTCGCCGCCGGTTCTTCGTTTGAAGGCTCCTCCAGAATCCAGGGACGCGCCAGGAGCACGGAATGATCGAACAGTTTGGCTTCCCGCAATTGCTTGGTGATCCGCTGTCCGGTCGCGTCGATGGTGGTTTTTTCCCGCTTCGTAAACGGTCGTCGCTCCTGTTTACCCACGACCAGCGCCCCATACGTCACTTTCTCCTCACGGAGGAACTTCGCCAACAGGTTTTTCGAACCGGGCGTCACCATGCGCAGTTCGATCGCCTCGTTCGCCTCTTCCTGCCCGTCCCCCCTAAACAGGCCTTGGGACTGACCGTTTCCACCGGACAGGGTCCGGACGACGGCGCGAATCTCACGGGCCGAAAACCCTTTGGATACCTGCGACACCAACGGCCCCTTGGGTTGATTCATGATGGCTACCGTCGCATCCATGCCCAGGTCATTGACCGTCGTGGTCAAAATGCGCTGAAGCGTCGTCTGCTTCGAAGTCCGAACCGGTTCTGGCGTTTTCTTTTTAGTCATGGTTGGAATCGTTAAAGGAAATGAAGGTGAGGCGCATTCAATTGATATGCCGAATCTTTCGTGACCGGGACGGAGGCACGACCACCTGTACTTGGCCGCGATCGGACAACACCATGTTCGCGACGACGCTGACGAGGCCGATCAATACGGCCCCTCCGACCGCGGGCCAGAATCCGTCCACGTGAAACCCTTTGACCAGGACGGAGACCACGTTCAACAGGAAGGCATTGATCACGATCATGAACAAGCCGAGCGTCACGACGATGAAGGGCGCCGAGAGCACGTACAGGAGCGGCCGGACCACGGCATTCAGGATGGCCAGGACCAGCACGCCGGCCACGCCCGCGGCGAACGAATCAATGGTCACGCCCGGAATAATCTGTGCAGCGACAAGCACCGCGATTCCCGTGACGATACAGCGAAGAGCAAAACCTCTCATACGACCTGGCCTTATCCTTTTGGCGCGGGCACCGTCAAATCCAGGGCCTGCTGCCGCCGGGTTATTGTATCACTCGGATCATAGTCAGCCACAAACGTTTTCTTCGCGCCTTGAGCCGAGACTTCGACCGTCGCGCCGGCGTTTTCATTATGCATGTGCAGGAAGATTTCATAATACCCGGCCTCGTTGGTCTTGCCGGAGGCCCCATGCCCGCCCTTGACCTGGGGCACGGCATGCACCTCAGTCCCGGGCAACGCCCGGCCCGAGTTGTCCCGAACGTACCCGAAAACCGTAAACCCATGCTCCACGTTGGATTTCACGAACACGGGTTTCGGGGTCTTGGCCATGGGGTCCTTTAACGTGGACAAATACGTGGCGAGCGTCGTCACCTCTTCCTCCGTCATCAAATCCTTGTATTTGTCCGGCATCCGGCCTTTCTTATGCTCCTTCTCGAACCCTTCCGCATACAGGTACGTCGGGTCGAAAATTTTTCGCTTGATATCGTTGACCGTCAAAAAACTGCCGATGTTGTCCAGGATCGGCCCCCGTTTCTTGACGCTCCCCTTGCCCCCGATCTTGTGGCAGTTATAACACTCGTACAAATCATAGACCTCGGCCCCGCGTTCCACCACCGTGAGGGCACCCTGCTCCGGCGGAGCCTCCGCCACCACGGCGGCCGGGGCGAACCGGCCCAGTCGCGCCATCACCGTTTGCGAATCATCCTGGAGCACCCGGACCTGTTCGAGTAAGGTATCCACTTGGCTTTGTTTGGCCAAGGCCAAAGCCCGTTTGCGTTTGAGAATCTTTTCGATCTTTCCCTTTTCCACCTCCGGATCATATTGGGGCCACGACGACGCTCCCCCGATATACATCGCGGACAGCACGAGATAGAAGCCCACCAGGGCCGCCGCGGCCGTCCACCCCGACAACCTCTTCATCGGCGGAGCATCCAACAGGAGAAACACGACCAAACCCAAGGCCACGTACGCCACAAACATCGCCTGAAACACGTGCGGAAAGCCCAGGGTACCGCTCCCGAACCACGCCGCAAGCGCCAGCACCACGGCCACTGCAATTTTCTTTAGACTTGCCGGCATCAGGTTTTTATTTTGGACCGAAAGGGAAAGGTGCCCTTCATCAATCGTTCAGGGGAATGGGACATCTCGAAGGGGCATGTACTTATATCTTACCCGGCATGCCGGTTTCATACAAGCATTGATTCGGTTCACGGGGAGGAACGTGGGGTTTCGCCCCCACGCAACGAGGTCTCTACCCCACCTATCCTCCCCTTACAAAGGGGAGGAAAACATATAACAACGGCCGTGCTCTCCTGGTTCCCCTCCTTTGTAAGGAGGGGCCAGGGGAGGTAGAGTTCAGGAGGAGGTGAAAGAGGGCAAGCGCCGAAATCTCAAAAGCGCCAGGGCGGTCACGGGCACGTAGAGCAGGCACCCCACCAGGCCCAGCAGCCATTCGCCGATCCAAAACGTCAGCGCCAGATTGAACAGCAACACGCCGTAATACAGGCCACAACCGAGCAGCACCTCCCGGGCCGCGACCGCGTGGGGAAACGCGGGCAGCATGCCGCACCGCCGGTCCAGCACCCGGTAGCCCGTCATCGCAATCAACCCCACGACGAACCACCCGCCGAAGTTGGCCAGGGGCACGCCGAAATACACGCCGGGATCGGGATACCCGTAAATCTGTCCCAAAAACCAGCGGTCTCCGCGTAACGCCACCGGATCGATCACCACGTCGATCAACATGAACAACAGGCACGTCAGGCCGGTCGCCGGCCAGGAGAGCGACTCCCTCGTCAGCAAATGCCGGCCCCGGCCGGAGTCCGGCGACCCGGGTTCGGCAGGCAGGAGCAGCCAGAGGGCCAGGCTGTAACTCGCAAACAACAGGAACGTGAACGACAACGAATCCATGAACGGAACGTTGGACAGGTACAATTCCTCGCCCACGCTCGACCCCGTGTAATAGTAATCGCCGAAAGGGAACCCGATGCGGGTGGAGGATATTTCACAGAGGAACGCAGTCAGCCACGTCATCCCGAACAGCGCGCCGGTGTGCGTCCGGCCCAACAAACGGAACGAGGCGACCAGCGCCACGGCCAGGAAGAAAAAGACATAGGGCCGAAGCAGGATGGTCTTCCACAGGAGCAGAACAACGTCCACGGGCAGGGTTCCTCAGTTACGCGTACCCATGATCCCGGAACCAGCGCACTGCCTTTTCCAAGGCCACCTCCGGCGGCGTCTGGGGCAACGCCAACTCGCGGACAGCCTTGGAGCAATCATAGTGCATCACGTATTTGGCCATGCGGACGCCGTCGAGCGGAATGCGCGGGGGACGATGCGTCACGTAATCAGCCAGCCACTTGTCCACGTGGGCCAGGGGCAGGATCAACCTCCGGGGCAACTTCACCTTGGGCGCCTTGACGCCCGTCAACCCGGCCAGGATCTCGAATACCTCTTTCAGCGACAGGTTGCGGCACCCCAGGATGTACCGCTCGCCCGTGCGACCGCGCTCCATGGCGCGCACGTGGCCCACGGCCACGTCATCCACGTCGATGAGATTCATGCCGGTTTCCACGTACGCCACCATGCGCCCCTTCATGTAATCCACGACGATCTGCCCCGTGGGCGTCGGCTTCACGTCACGCACCCCCACCGGCGCCGAAGGATTCACGATCACCACGGGCATTCCTGCGTCCGCCGCTTTCAGGACCTCCTGTTCCGCCAGGTACTTGGAACGTTTATAATGTCCGGTCATCTGCGCCAGGGACACCGGAGTCGCCTCGGTGCCAAGCCCCCCGCCTTCGGGTAGCCCGATCGCGCCGATCGTGCTCGTGTACACCACGCGGTCCACGCCAGACTCGCGCGCCGCGTTCAGCAACGCTTTGGTGCCATCGACGTTAGCCTTGTAAAACACCGAAGGATCGCGCGCCCACAGGGCATAATGCGCCGCCACGTGGTATACCTGCCGGCAGCCGTGCAACGCCGCCCGGAGCGACGCCGCGTCAGTCAAATCGCCGGGCGCGGCTTCGATCGCCAGCCCGTCCAGGGCCCGCCGGTCCGCGCCGGGCCGTACCAAACCCCTGACCTCTATGCCGGCCTGCGCGACGGCCCGCGCCACCGCGGACCCGACAAACCCCGTGACTCCTGTGACCAAGGCTTTCATGATGCAAAATTCACTGCCTCCTTCCGTCATTCCCGCGCACGCGGGAATCCAGCGTCTTTCTCTTCACAAAACCGCGGAAAAAGAAAAGACACTGGATCCTCGATTAAAGACGTCGAGGATGACAGAGGAGGAAATCGTCAATTCTTGCGGTCCACGATATACCGGGCAATGCCCCGCAACGGATCGGCCTTTTCGTCAAACCCGTCGAGGCGGCCGATGGCCCGGGCGGCACAGTCCTGCGCGAGCCGTTGCGCGCCTTCCAGTCCGTAAATCGCGGGATACGTCTGCTTACCCCGTTCGTCGTCCGTGTTGGCGTCCTTCCCCAACTCCTCCCGCGTGCCCGTTACGTTCAACACGTCATCCGTAATCTGAAACGCCAGCCCGATGTCCTCGGCATACCCTGTCAGGTGCTCGAACTGCGTCATCCCGGCGCCAGCCAGCAACGCCCCGACCCGCACCGCGGCGCGAATCAGTTTGCCGGTCTTGTGCACGTGAATCTGTTGCAACTCCGCCAGGTCCACCTGCCGGTTCTCGGCTTGAATATCCAGCACCTGCCCACCCACCATGCCCGCGTGCCCGGCCCCCAGGGACAACTCCGCGATGATCCGGACCTGACGTTGCGGGTCCAGGTCCGTCACGAGATCGGCCCGGCTGCACCATTCAAAGGCCATGGCGTGCAACCCGTCGCCCGCCAGAATCGCGATGGCGTCCCCATAGACCTTATGGTTCGTGGGCCGCCCGCGACGAAAATCATCGTTATCCATCGACGGCAAATCGTCGTGGATCAGCGAATACGTATGGATGAACTCGAACGCGCAGGCCACGGGGAGCAGCGAGGCCGGGCATGGCCCGATCGCCTCCGCCGTGGCCATTGTCAAGATGGGCCGGATGCGTTTGCCCCCGGCCAACAGGCTGTACCGGATCGCCTCGTGCAGGACCGCCGGGGGCGTCTGCGGATCAGGAAGATGCGCCTCCAGGTACCGGTCGACGACGTTCCGCTTCTCTTCGAGGTAGGATTTGATATCCACGGGGATGGAGTGTCTTTCTTTACACTGGTTCTGGGGAATCAGAACCTAACAAAGGCCCGGAGGGGTGTCAAACAAGAATAGCAAGAAGCAAGGGCATTTGTAATTATCTCGATCCTCCGGCTATACTTCGCGGCCATGAGTATCCGGAATCGCGCAGGCGAATGGGAATCCCTGCTCCTGGGCATCGAGCCTGAACGCTGCGGGGTGTGCAACCAGGTCCTGTATCGCAACACCACCATGCTCAAGGGGGGCTGGGAACGCTGTTCCGTCTGCAACCGATTTGTCCACTATGCCTGTCTCGTCAGCGGCAAGGTGTCATACCTCAAACGACGGCCCCGCGTGTGTCTCAATTGCGAGCACACGCTCGCAAAATCCGCACAATAGACATAGACCTCCACAGCGGTGAACCCCATTCCGGACGCACGAGCCACAGGATTCGGGAAACTGCCCCTATCGGCGATAGTCAGCCTCGTGCTGGCCGTGCTCCTGTCGGCTTGGAGCGGGTTCTTTACGATGGACTTCCTGCTCAGTGGAATCTATACGTGGCCTCGGTCGAGTCGCGTCGTGACCCTCACCGGCGCGGTCATCATCCTGGTCTATGAATTCATCTACAAAGAGCATCAAACCCGCCATGCGGCCGTTACGGGCATCGCTCCGCTACGAATGGTCGTGTATGCCTGCATGATTCCCTACATGCTCGGCACGCTGGTCCTGTTGGCCCTCATTGGTCTTGTGTGAGCCGGCGCGCTGTTTGCTGGGGTCGGACAACCACAGGGGGTTGTCCCTACAGGAGGGAGGCAGCGTCACGCGCCTTGGTCGTCGCGCAGCACTTGCGCGGTCCAGGAAGTGCCGGATTTGATCAATTCGGCCGGCGGGCCTTCATCCACGATCCGCCCGCCGGCGTTCCCGCCGTCCGGCCCCAGGTCCAGGATCCAGTCCGCATTGCGGATCACGTCCAGGTTGTGTTCGATCACGAGCACGGTATTTCCGTGTTCCACCAACCGGTTCAACACGTCGAGCAGGCGTTGCACGTCAGCAAAATGCAATCCGGTCGTCGGCTCGTCCAACAGGTACAGGGTCCGGCCCGTGGGCCGCTTGGATAGCTCGCGGCTCAGTTTCACGCGTTGCGCCTCTCCCCCGGACAACGTGGTGGCGGACTGCCCCAGCTTGACGTAGTGCAAGCCCACGTCCGCCAGCGTCTGCAGTTTCCTGGAAATCGCCGGGACGTGCGCGAAAAAGTCCTGCGCCTCCGCCACGGTCATGTCCAACACGTCCGCGATATTCTTGCCCTTATGCCGCACGTCCAGCGTTTCGCGGTTGTACCGCCGCCCCTTGCAGGCCTCGCAGGTCACGTACACGTCCGGCAGAAAATGCATTTCGATTTTCAGCAACCCGCCGCCCTGGCAGGCCTCGCACCGGCCGCCCTTCACGTTGAAACTGTAGCGCCCGGGCCGGTACCCGCGTACGCGCGACTCCGGCAGCCCGGCGAACAGGTCGCGGATAAACGTGAACACACCCGTGTAGGTGGCGGGATTGGAGCGCGGCGTGCGGCCGATCGGTGACTGATCGATATCGATCACCTTGTCCAGGGCGTCGGCCCCGTTCAGCGCCCGGCAGCCTTCCATCCGGGGTTTCCCTTCGGCTTTGCCCAAGGCAGGCCCTTCGGCTCCGCGTCGGGCCGACGGCTTCTCCTCCCGTTCATCCTGAGCGTAGCGAGAGCGAAGTCGAAGGACGCTTCCTTCGCCTCCACGCCGCCGCCCTACGCCCAGGGCAGGCCTATGGGACAGCCGCGACGACAGCGACGGGAACAGGACCTCCAGCATCAGGGTACTCTTGCCGGACCCGGACACGCCTGTGACGCACGTCAACAATCCCAGCGGGAACTTCGCGGTCACCGATTGAAGATTATGCTTGTCAGCCCCGACCACGGTGAGGAATTTTTTCGCCCGGCGCGCGCGCGCGGGCAACGCTACCCGTTTCTCCCCGCGCAGGTACTGCCCGGTGAGCGAATCGGGATGCCGCATCACCTCCGCGGGCGAACCCTGCGCCACGATCGATCCGCCGTACACGCCGGCGCCGGGCCCCATGTCCACGATATGATCCGCCACGCGCATGGTCTCGGCGTCGTGCTCCACCACCAGCACGGTGTTGCCCAGGTCGCGCAACCGTAGCAGGGTTTGCAGCAGGCGATGATTGTCACGCTGGTGCAGGCCGATGCTTGGCTCATCCAGGATGTACAACACCCCCACCAGCCCGGACCCGATCTGGGTCGCCAGCCGGATGCGCTGCCCTTCCCCGCCCGACAGGGTCGCGGCCGCCCGGTCCAGGGTCAGGTAATCCAACCCCACGTTCAAGAGAAACTCCAGTCGTTCCCGGATCTCCTTCAGGATTCGCCGGCCGATCATGCGTTCCCGCTCGTTCAACTCCAGGTCCGCGAAAAACGGTACGGCCTCGCGGATCGACAACTGCGTGACCTCGGCAATGGATTTATCGCCCACCTTCACGGCCAGGCTCTCTGCCTTCAGCCGCGTCCCCCGGCACACCGGGCAGCGGTAGCTCTCGGAATACTCCTGTCCCTCCGGGCACGCGGACACCTCGTAGCCGATCCCGTCGCACGCGGGACACGCGCCGTGCGGGCTGTTGAACGAAAACACCCGCGGGGCCAGCTCCGGATAACTCACCCCGCACGTGATGCACGCCAACTCCTCGCTGTACAGCGTGACCTCGTCCGTCTCCCCCAGCACCCCGACCAGGCCCTGGGTCAACTTCAGGGCCGTCTCCACCGAATCCGCCAGCCGCCGTTGCAATGACTCGTCGTCCTTCATCACCAGGCGATCCACGACGATCTCGATCGTATGCTTCCGCTGCTTATCCAGCGAGATCGCCTCGTCCAGCCCGACGATCATGCCGTCGATGCGGACCCGCACGTAGCCCGCGCGCCGGGCGTCGGCCAACTCTTTGCGATACTCGCCCTTGCGGCCGCGCACGATGGGCGCCAGGATCTGAAACCGAGACCCCGCCGGCAACGCGCCGATGGCATCCACCATCTGCTGTACGGTCTGCGCCGTGATCGGCTGTCCGCAGTTCACGCAAAACGGCCGGCCCACCCGTGCGAACAGCAGGCGCAGGTAATCATAAATCTCCGTCACCGTGCCCACCGTGGACCGGGGATTGTGGCTGGTACTCTTCTGCTCGATGGAAATGGCGGGCGACAAGCCCTCGATGGAATCCACGTCGGGCTTGCCCATCTGTTCGAGGAACTGACGCGCGTAGGCCGACAACGATTCCACGTACCGCCGCTGCCCCTCGGCATAAATCGTGTCGAAACTCAGCGAGGACTTGCCGGAGCCGCTCAACCCCGTGACCACCACCAACTGATCGCGCGGCAGCACCACGTCGAGGTTCTTCAGGTTATGCTCGCGCGCCCCTTTGATATGAATCGTCTGGCTCATGGGTCCGGTAGCGGCTTGCGCATGTCGGCTGAGAAACATGGGCACAGAGGCCCGCTAAAATATACAGAATATACCACAGTGCGCTATTCTGTCATGCCACACCGGACCATTTGCTTATATGCAGGCCGTTCGTTACAATCAGAGTAATGTCGCGGTGGCATGGTGTGCCAGCACACGCGAATCCAGCACTCGTGATTCATATTCCCATTCATCACGAAAGCGAGCGTCTTTTACCAGACTGGGGGAGGAGAATTCCATGCGCATACTGTCAATGATCGCATTGGCCCTGTTAGTGGGCCTCGGGGGGACCATGATCGTTACCCCCGACGCCGTGGCCAAGGCCAGGAAATACGAACTCACGAGAAACAACGTGCAGAAACCCGAGAACGTCGATAGCACCTTGGTATCCCTGTACGGCGTCAAGCTGGGAGATTCGGAAATCGACGCCGTGGAAATGCTGATCAACGAAAAAATCTCCGGGGTCCGCGCCGAACAGGAAGGCGTTTTCGTGCTGCTGTGGGATCAATCGAATCCCACCGGTGCCATGGCTGGCGTGCAGATCATGGATGGCCGCGTCACGCTGATCTTCATCAACAACCGCTTCGTGCATAAGACGCGGGGCATTTTCCGGCGCGTGCTCACGGCCCAGAGCGCGAAGGAAATCCGGGAACTGCTGGGGCCCGAAGACTTCGGGGACGAAAACGTCATGGGCGCCATGTTGAACTACCAGAATCAGGGCTTTCTCGTGAATTACCTGGGGCGGGACATCAACGTCGAATTCACGCTCCCGTAATCCCCATCCGCAAACCGACTGCAGGGTGAGGCACCGCTCACCCCCGGGCAATGCTCCGCGCCGTCCCGAATGATTCAGGACATTCCGTGGTCGGAGGGCAACCACAGGGGGTTGTCCCTACAAGACAAAGGCATCATGAGCATCGTAGGGGACGGCCCCTGTGCCGTCCCGAATCCGGGCGCTTCGTTCATGGAAGACCGCATCGTCACCGACCACCTCCTGGAAGAAGAACAGAACACCGAAGGCACCCTGCGCCCGCAGACCCTGGACGAATACACCGGCCAGGAGCGCATGAAGGAATCGTTGCGGGTCTGCATCCAGGCGGCCAAAGGCCGCGGCGAACCCCTGGATCACGCCATCTTCTACGGCCCGCCCGGCCTGGGCAAGACCACTATCGCGCACGTCATCGCCAGGGAAATGGGCGGCGGCATCCGGTCAACCTCCGGGCTTGTCCTGAACCACGCCGGCGACTTGGCTGCGATCCTGGCGAACCTGCAGGACCACGACGTGCTGTTCATCGACGAAATCCACCGCCTGCCCGCGGCCGTGGAAGAAGCCCTGTACCCCGCCATGGAGGACTTCCAGATCGACCTCGTCATTGGCCAGGGCCCGGCCACCCGCACCATGAAACTGGACCTGCCGCCGTTCACCCTGGTGGGCGCCACGACCAAGGCGGGCGCGCTCACCTCCCCGCTCAGGGAACGGTTCGGACTGGTGTACCGGCTCGACTTCTATACGGCGGAGGAACTGGAAGCCATCGTCAACCGGTCAGCCGGCCTGTTGAACGTGACCATCGAACCCGGCGGCGCGGAGGAAATCAGCCAGCGCGCGCGTGGGACCCCGCGCATTGCCAACCGGCTCATCCGGCGGGTCCGGGACTTCGCCGACGTTAAGGCCCAAGGCGTGATTACCCGCCAGGTGGCGCAGGACGCGCTGCACTGGCTGGGTGTGGACGACGCAGGATTCGATGAAATGGACCGCAAAATCCTCCTGACCATCCTCGACAAATTCAACGGCGGGCCCGTGGGCGTCGAAGCCTTGGCCACCGCGGTCCGGGAAGAAAAGGCTACGCTCGAAGACGTATACGAACCCTTTCTCCTCCAGGCCGGCTACCTGGACCGCACGGCCCGCGGCCGCCAACTCACTGCCAAAGCCTTCCGGCACTTCGGCCGCAGCAAGACCGACCCTGACCTGTTCAGCTAACACAGACAGGGATGATAATTCTGGTGAGGCCAGCCCTACATTCTGTCAACGCCTGTCCTGAGCGTAGCGAAGCGAAGTCGAAGGGAATGAGTGAGCCCATACAGGGATGACAGAGGAGGGATAGCGGCGCGGGCGAGGAACGAACGTTCCGCGTTCCCGGCGAAAAAAAGGGAGGCTATCTCTCCGATAGCCTCCCTTGCGATTTCATCGATTCAAAAACGTTTACTTAATGACCGTCGACGTGGCACCGCCCGGGTTGATATCCACCGTGTTCAAGGCCCCTTCAACTTCCGGCAAACGCCCGGCGCCTTGCGATTTCGTCACCCGAGCACGATTTTGGTCGCTCGTATTGTTCATGGCAGCGCCATCAGCGGTTGAAGATGCGGCCATCGAGGCTTTTGAACCAACGGCATTCCCTTGGCCGGCATCATGGCTGGTCCGCGTCCCGTCGACCGGAGATTTGGTATCCGTAGCGGGATACCCCGGATGTGCGGGCAACATCCCTGGATTCGCATACGCCATTGACGCCATCAAGGCAGTACCCGCGACCGCAATAAGAAGAAGGCGAATACTCTTCATAATTCCGCTCCTTTTGTTAAAACAGGTTATGGACGATAAAGACATGCATTCCCGAATAAACCATTTCCCTGGAGAAAGAAAGCTAATCTTATTCGTTTCATGCGGAGGTGTCAAGCACGTGTATGGGGCCACCATCTTTGGCACTCGGGTTGGTATTGCATGAGGAATTGTACCGGAGATTGCAAGCGCAGGGAATGGTGGGGGCGCTCGGTGCGAGGGTGACGCTTATCTTGTCGGCCGTCTGTCGCTGTGGTACATTTTTTCATCCTAGGCGCGTGGTGAACATTGCCCGAGCGCGTTTAGGAACCTCTGATCCCCGATTAAGAACGTCGAGGACATGTTTAGTGTGATAGCGGGATGCAGGGCAAGGCGTCCCGGAGCGAAACCCGAAGCTTATCAGAGAGATAGGTGAGGGTTGAGCGAGGACACAACGCAGCCATGCGCCCGATAGTGCACTAAATCAGAGGTTCCTTTATCCGGCCCATGTCCAAATTCTACAATCACCAAGCCATTGAAAAGAAGTGGCAAGCCTACTGGCGCGAGCATCAGCCGTTTCGTTCTGACATCGATCCGACCAAGCCCAAGTTTTACGTCCTCGATATGTTCCCGTATCCTTCCGGGGCCGGACTCCACGTCGGTCATCCCAAAGGCTATATCGCGACCGATATCATCGCCCGCTACAAGCGGATGCGGGGCTGGAACGTGCTGCACCCCATGGGATGGGACGCCTTCGGTCTGCCGGCGGAGCAATACGCGATTAAAACCGGAACCCATCCGCGTGAGACCACGAAGCGGAATATTGCAAACTTCAAACGGCAATTCCAGGCTCTGGGCATGGATTACGACTGGTCACGGGAACTCGATACCACGGACCCTCAATACGTGCGATGGACGCAGTGGATTTTCCGGAAGCTCTATGAAAAGGGGCTCGCGTATCTGGCGGAAGTCCCGGTGAATTGGTGCCCGGCCCTGGGCACCGTGCTGGCCAACGAGGAAGTGATCGACGGGAAGAGCGAGATCGGCGGGCATCCGGTGGTGCGGGTACCCATGCGGCAGTGGATGCTGCGCATCACGGCCTATGCCGAGCGGTTGATCGATGATCTGGAGTTGGTGGATTGGCCCGAATCCATCAAGCGGATGCAGCGGGAGTGGGTCGGCCGTTCGGAGGGCGCGAAGATTTTCTTTGATGTCGCAGGACATGCGCAGCACTTGATCGAGGTGTTTACCACCCGTCCCGATACCCTGTTCGGGGCCACGTACATGGTCCTGGCCCCGGAGCATTCGTTCGTGACGGCCATCACGACGCCTGAACAGCGTCCGGCGGTGGAAGCCTACGTGGAAGAGGTCTCCCGCCGGAGCGAACGGGCGCGCGTGGCCGAACTGGGCGAGAAGACCGGGGTGTTCACCGGAGCGTGTGCCGTGCATCCGGTTACGGGTAAGCCTATCCCGATCTGGATTGCGGATTACGTGTTGGCCACCTATGGAACCGGCGCGATTATGGCGGTGCCGGCGCACGATACGCGGGATTATGCCTTTGCGAAGCAGATGCAGTTACCGATTGTCGAAGTCGTGTCCGGCGGCGAGGTTTCCATTGAAGCGTATACGGGCGACGGCACGAACGTGAATTCCGGGTTTTTGGACGGCTTGTCCACTCCCGAAGCCAAGACCCGCATGTGCGAGTGGCTGGCGCAACACGGCAAGGGCGAGAAGACCGTGAACTACAAACTGCGCGATTGGCTCTTCAGCCGGCAGCGGTATTGGGGCGAACCGTTTCCCGTGCTGTACCTGGAAGACGGTACGACGACACTCGTTCCGGAATCCGAGTTGCCGGTGTTACTTCCCGAGTTGGAGGATTTTCGCCCGAGCGGGGAGTTCGAACCCCCGCTGGCTCGTGTGCGTGATTGGGTGGAAGTGACGGATCCCCAGACCCGGCAGAAGGCTCTCCGTGACACCAACACCATGCCCCAGTGGGCCGGCAGTTGTTGGTATTACCTTCGCTTTTGCGATCCCCGGAATGCCCGCGAGCCATGGTCCCAAGACGCCGAACAGTATTGGATGCCGGTGGATTTGTACGTTGGCGGAGCCGAGCACGCGGTCCTGCACCTGCTCTATTCACGGTTTTGGCATAAGGTGCTGTATGACCTCGGGCTGGTGCACACGCCCGAACCATTTCAGAAGTTGTTGAACCCGGGTATGATCCTGGGGCACAGCTATCGCTATTTCGACGACAATCTCTCCGATGCCCCCGCCTTCGAGGCGCAAGCGTATCCCGCAACGGAGGTGCGTCTTGACCATGAAACCCCGGTCCACAACAAGACGGGGGAGGAAGTCAAAGCCCGTTGGGTGGCTTCTCAGGACGTGCGGTGGGAAAAGGGGACGCCGTTGCACCCGGCGCTTGACGGGTTGGTATTGGAGGAAGTCACGGAGAAGATGTCGAAAAGCCGCGGCAACGTGGTGAATCCGGATGAGATCATTGCCGAGTACGGGACTGATGCGTTGCGGCTGTATGAAATGTTCATGGGGCCGTTGGAAAAGGGCGCACCCTGGTCGTCCGAGTCCATCCCGGGCGTGGCGCGGCTCCTGCAGCGCGCCTATCGTCTCGTAGCGGGCGAAGACGCGATTGTCGAGGGAAATGGAACGTCTGATCAGGCGCGGCTCACTGCCAGGACGATTCAGGGGGTGATGCAGGACCTCGATGAGATGAGTTTCAATACGGCCATTTCGAAACTGATGGTCTTTGTGCGGGATATTACCAAGGATGGCCCCCTGCCGCGTGCGTCGGCCGAATCCT
>JAPPLK010000094.1:0-53700 GCA_028819435.1 Nitrospira sp. | reverse complement strand
TTTGTGCGGGATATTACCAAGGATGGCCCCCTGCCGCGTGCGTCGGCCGAATCCTTTGTCCTGTTGCTGTCCCCGTTTGCTCCACATTTGGCTGAGGAATTATGGGAAAGCTTGGGGCATTCGCCGAGTCTTGCGCACCAGCCTTGGCCGGCGTTTGACCCCGCCTTAGTGGCGCACGAGGAATTGACCATTCCTCTTCAGGTCAACGGCAAGTTACGCAGCAAGATTCAAGTGCCGGCCGACGCGCAGAAAGATGAGATTCTCGAGTTGGCGCACGCGGATAAGAAATTGGGTGAATGGTTGCAGGGGGTCACGCCCCGAAAAGTCATTTACGTCGAAAAGAAGTTGGTCAATTTCGTGGTTTGAAAGGAAGCCCGCCAGATGAAGGCGCTGGTTTTTGTTCTGCTGTTGCTCGTCGTTCTTCCTGGTTGCGGTTACCGGTTTTCCGTGGAAGGGCCGGGCCCGCGGGTCGGAGGAGGGTCCGTTTCCGAACGGGAAGGACCGCCGGTACGGTTGGTCATTCGGGATTTGCGCAACAACACCTTTCAGGGCAATTTGGAATTTGCATGTACCAGGTACATGCGTGAGCAGTTTGCCGTCAGCAGCGGGGCGCAAGTCGTGGCGGAGGACGCGCAAGCCGATTACGTCATGACGGGAGAGATCGTCTCGGTGACGATCCCGTCGCTCACGTTCTCGTCCGGCCAAACGCGGGAACGCCGCGTGAACGTGGTCGTGCGCGTCACGGTGGCCCATCGACAAACGGGAGAGAGTCTCTGGACGGAAACCGCCACGGGTACCGGAGAGTTTTTTGTGAATCGCGCGCCCGAGGTCGAAGCGCGTCAGGACCAGATCCAGTTTAACCGGGTCCTGCAAGACCGGGCCTTGGAACAGGCCGGCCAAGCGGCCGCGGAAACGTTGGCCGCAGCTTTCTGGGCTGCGAGAGATCAAGGTGTTTTTTTTAAGGTGAGGGTTCGGTGATCAAACCTGCTGAACTCGGTCCGGCCCTAAAAAAGACTCGGCTGTTTCTGATCCTTGGAGAAGAAGACTGCCTGCGCGATCAGGCCATCGAGACGATTCGAACCCATTGCGCCTCGCGTTCCCAGGACGAAAATGCAGGCGACGCAAGGAGCGACGCCGGCGACTTTTCCTGTGACGTGCTATACGGCGATGAAACGAATGCCCAGGAAATGTTGGCCCGGGTCCAGGAAGTGCCTTTCTTTTCAACCCACCAGGTGGTTCTCCTGAAATGGGCGGATAAGCTTTCCGCCAAGGAAGGGGAATCGCTGGTTCCGTATTTTTCCGCACCGTCCGATTCGACAACCATGATCGTTTCCGCGGGAAAATTGGACGGCCGGTTGAAATGGGTCCAGGCCTTGAAGAAACAGGCGGTGGTGGTGAACTGTGCGCCCTTGTACGACAATCAACGATTGGGCTGGGTTCGCCAGGAAGCCACGCGGTTGGGGATTCGGCTGGACGCCGAAGCCGCGGGGTTACTGAAAGAACTGGCAGGCGAAGGGTTGTCCGTCGTCCGCCGGGAATTGGAGAAGTTGGCGCTCTACGTCTCAACGAAAGGCACGGTCACCGCCCATGACGTGGTCGCCGTCCAAGGCGCGGAACCCGGTGCATCGGTGTTTGACCTGTCGGGAGTCATCATCCAAGGCCAGGTATCGCGCGCCCTCCTCATTTTGGAGAAAACCCTGGAGGCGGGTGAGGCCCCGCTTCGGATTCTCGGCGCGTTGCTGTGGCAGTACCGGCGATTGTGGAAAGCGAAAGACGGGCTGAGTCGCCGGGTTGATGAGACAGCCGTCGCAAAGTCCCTGGGGATCACGCCTTTCCGTCAAGGCGAGTTTTTCGCCATCGTCAAACGTGCTCCCCTGGCGCATTTTCCCGAGGCGTTTCAGGCTTTTTCAGCTACGGACCGTGCGCTGAAAGGTGCGGCGGCCGGGTCCCCGCACCGGATTATGCATGCCTTGATCATGGACTTGTGCAAGTCGGCAAAAGCACCGTCGCGTCCCCAGTGGCGACGTGAACGTGCGGGGTAGCCTCACCTCAGGTCATGCTACAGGATTTGACCGATGCCGTTTTTCCCCTCCTTTGTAAGGAGGGGCTTTGTAAGGAGGGGTGAAGGGGAGGTAGAGCGCAGTTTATTGAGCCTTGAAGGCGTTGAACTGGGTGGAAAGTTGAGAGATACGTCGTGAAGCGGTATTCCGATGGAGGGCGCCTTTGGTCACGGCCTTGTGGAGGGCCGAGGTGGCTTCCCGGAGAAGAGGTTGAGCCGCTTCCGCGTTCTGTTCCTGGAGAGCGGTTTTAAACTTCTTCACGACTGTCTTGGTGCGATGCAGGATCGCGTGGTTCCGCGCGTGACGCTTCTCAGACTGACGAGCACGTTTAATGGTTGATTTATGAACAACCGGCATCTTTTTTCTCCATCAAGAGGTTCAAGGAAAAAACTATTAACATAGCCCCGTCCCGATGGTCAACGGGAAAGAGACAGGAATGGAACGGAACATCAAGGGATCGGATATTCCAGCCAAAGAGCGACTCGTGTTCGCCCTGGACGTGCCGACGGCGAAGGCCGCCGAAGCCATGTTGGATTGCGTGCAGGAAACCGTGGGGGTGATCAAGATCGGGTTGGAACTCTTTACGAGCGAAGGCCCTGCGGTCGTCCGGATGGTGCAGAGGTACGGCAAACCCGTGTTTCTCGACTTGAAGGTCTTGGATATTGCGGAGACGGTGCAACGGACCGTGGCGAGGGTTGCGGACATGGGAGTCTCTTTCCTGACCGTGCATGGCGAGCGCAAGGCGCTGGCTGCCGCCGTGAAGGGACGGGCCAACCACCCGGAGATGAACATTCTTGCGGTGACGGTGTTGACAAACCTCGATCAGGCGGATCTTCGGGAATCGGGATGCGACGGGACCGTGGAACAAGCCGTCGTGGCTCGCGCCAGGATGGCCGCCGAGGTGGGGTGTGACGGGGTGATTGCCTCGGGCCGGGAACCCGCGGCCATTCGTTCGGCGATCGCCGCGCCGTTGGTGATCGTGACGCCCGGCGTACGGCCTGCCGGTCGGGGCGTGGATGAGCATAATCGCGCTGCAAACCCTCGCCAAGCCATTCACGCAGGAGCGGATTATCTGGTGGTGGGCCGGCCGATTCGAGATGCGCCCGATCCCCGTGCCGCGGCCCAGGCGATTGTGGACGAAATGCAAGCCGCGTTTGATCAGCAATCACTCTCCCCTTGAGGGAGAGTCGGGGAGCCATATTTGCGTCGCGTCCGGCCTTTTCAGTAAAATCATTGTCCGCAATGGCCTTGTCCTTATTTTTTGGGTGGTGGGTGTAGCTCAGTTGGTTAGAGCGCCGGATTGTGGATCCGGAGGTCGCGGGTTCAATTCCCGTCACTCACCCCATTTTTTTGCCTCGCAATGCCCATCCTTCCTGTTCCGTTCAACTTCTTCTCAAAGCAGACCAAGGACAAGGAGATAACATATGTCCCAAATTCACTACTTCCAACGCTATTCCTCTAAAGAAAACACCGTCACGAACAACACGCTTCAACTTTTAGCAAGACTCTATAGCTATTCGCCCTTAAAAGCTTCGGAGTTTCTAACTGACCTCACTGGGGAACCCATTGAAATCGGAATAGAGATTAACCAGCAGGAACGAGCCAAACAGTCGATTCCCGATGGGCAGGTAATCCAAAGAGGTTTCAAAATTTTGGTAGAGTCGAAGGTAGATGCTTCCCCAGATATCAAGCAGCTACTTAAGCACGTAAAAACCTTCTCTGGCAAAGACCAAAAGATTCTTCTTCTCCTCACAAGGGAACCATTGGGGGCGGACAAAATCCAAAGGATCAAGCGTGAGATCTCCTCACGAGAGATAATATTTTCAAATATCACCTACGAAGACATCTGTAAGAAAGCAAAAAAACTGTTCGAAGCGTATGAACGCGAAATGAGGGATCTTGTCGATGATTATGAAGAATACTGCAATGATACGGATCTATTCGATCAGTCAAAGTACTATATGAGAATAGTGCCTTGTGGTCAAAGCCTTGAGATAAACAAAAGACACGGGATCTATTTTCATCCGTCAAATCGCGGTTACACGAAACATCGATTTTTAGGAATCTACAAAGAGAAGGTAGTGCAGGCAATCTGGAAGATTGACAGTGTTTTTGATGTTAATTACAGGAATGGCAAGTTGCAAAAAACCCTAGTGGAAGGGCGGAATACCAATGATTACGACAAAAAGCTTGTCGCAATAATCAGGGACGCGAAGATGGAGTGTGGCTATAACGTTGAGGTTGAGCATCGTTTCTTCTGCGGAGAGCCCATAGAGACCAATTACGAAAAGTCATCGTCCGGCGGTATTTGGGGGCCTTGTTTTGTGAATTTGAAGGAAGTCCTTGGAGACTTCAATGATGAGGATGTAGAGGGTATTGCACAGGGGATACGCGGAATGACTTGGGAATAGAACGCGCCATGAGATGACGCAGCTACAAGATAAAGAAATGTGTAGTGGCAGCTTGGTCAGGAATAGTGCTAAGCGTGAACCGAAACATTGGTCGACTGTGAGGCCGATTCGTACATGGGGGCGTTGGGGAACGCTTCTCCTCGTTTTTCTTTTGGCAAGTGTCTGTACATGGTCCGATGCTCGCCTCTTGGCCTGCGAATCGGCGGAAGCCTGTTTTCAACGCGCCGCGTCGTTTGCCGACGAGCAGCCCGATCAAGTGGCTTTGCTGGTCGAACGGTTTCGCCACGTGCAGGAGGTCTATCCGGGAACCATTTGGGCCCGGCGCGCCGGGTTTCGCGTAGGATGGGCTCTACTCGAACGTGAACCGGACCGGGCCATTGACTACCTCCGTGGGGCTCGCAAGGATTTCCCGGTTCTCGAAGACTACGTGTTACTGAAACTCGGTCAGGCCTTGGGGCGCGTGGGTTCCTTTCATGAATCCGCCCTGGCGTTTGAAGCGGCGTTGGGATCATCCGCTCCTTCCGCCTTGCGTAGCGAAACTTCATATGAAGCGGGGTTCGCCTGGTTCGAGGACGGGCAATGCCAGCCTGCCATCGCGTACTTGAAACAAGCGACTTCCGGTGATCCGGATTCTCCGTCTGCTCCCCGAGCGTTGTCCCTTCTTGCCGATTGCGCCAGTCGCTTGCAGGAAATGAACTTGGCGCAACACGCGCTGGGCGAGCTTTGGCGAAAGCATCCCGAGTCTCCCGAAACCCAAGCCATGGACCGCGCCGCGCAGGCCGGTCAGCCGGATGCACGGCCATGGGAACCTTCTTTGGAAGATTATTATGAACGAGGCCGGACGTGGTATGATTCGGCGCGCTTTGAAGCCGCGATTTGGGATTTGCAGAAGTTCTTGGCGGGTCAACCGCATCGCCCCAATTACGAGCAGGGGCTCTTTCAGTTGGGAATGGCCCACGTGCGGTTGAAGCAGTATCCCCAAGCCGCACAAGTGTTCCGCCGGCTATTGGAAAACCCTTCTGAATATACCGGGAAAGCCGCCGTGTGGTTGGCCAAGGTGTACTTGCGGCGAGATCAAGGCCAGCGTCTTCTGAAGTTTCGCGATTCGACCCCTCCCGGCTTAAGCGCGGATGAACGGGCCCGGATTCAATGGCTGAGCGGCGTATGGGCCGAAGGGGAACGTGCGATCCAGCAAGCCGTGCGGGCTTATGAGGAAGCCTATCGTACAGCGGATCTTTCCACAATCAAAAGAGACGCGTTGTGGCGGTTGGGATGGCTACACTATCAACAAGAAGCCTGGGAAGACGCGGTTGAAGCCTTTGACTCTCTTGCGGGAACAGGTTCAGGCCATCATTGGCAAAACCGGGCGCACTATTGGAAAGCACGGGCGCTTGAACGCATGGGCCGGGTCGATGAGGCGCAAACGGTGTATGGGCAGGTGGCTGCCGAGTGGCCCATGACCTACTATGGGCAACTATCCGAGTCGCGCCTGCGACATCCACGTCCCGCGGGACGCCAACCGCGTGAGAACCGGACGAACCCGGTGATAAATGGGCCCGCATCACCCACACTCCGTCTCAACGTGCATTTCCAAAAGGCCATGGAACTCTCGAAATTGGGACTTCGCCGGGAAGCACTGGAAGAATTGTTGGTGGTCAAGAGGCAATATCACAACCAGCCGCAAACCATGTATGCCCTGGCGCGGCATATGCTTGAACTCGGAGATTTTGAAGCGCCGATCGTGATCGCCAAACGATACTTTCGGGAACCTTTGGAGCGTCGCCGGGTTTCGTTTGATTCCCCGTTATGGCGCATGGCGTATCCGATGGGGTACATGCCGCAGATTCGACGCTACGCGGCTTCGCACGTGGACCCCTTTTTGGTTGCGGGGATTATTCGTGAGGAAAGTTTGTATAATCCCAAGGCATTGTCATCCGTCGGCGCCATGGGGCTGATGCAATTGATGCCGGGAACCGCGAACCGCATCGCACGTCGCTTGGGTCTTGTCCCCGTGGACCGGGAAGATTTGTTACAAGGCGAAGTGAACGTGCGGTTAGGGGTAGCCTACGTGGGGCAATTGTCACGTGCTTACCAGGGCAATCTCATACGTGCCGTCGCAGCGTATAATGCCGGCCCCGCGGCCGTGAAGCGGTGGATTGCCAGGTTCGGCGATCGAGATCCGGATGAATTTATCGAACTGATTTCCTATAGGGAAACCCGTCGGTACGTGAAGCGTGTTCTTACAAGTTATCGTATCTATAAGACCCTGCATCCCACAACATGTAGTACTATCCCTCTTGACAGGGCCTGCTAAAGATTTTATCTTAACCATATTTTACTATTCTGGATTCTAGCCAAGGAGTATATCATCAAATGAGCCTTGAAAAAATGGAAACACTGGAAGTTCGCGTGCGGGGGTTAGTGGAGTTGGTCCACGAGTTAAAGGAGGCCAATGCATCTCTTCAAGAGCGGTTGGGCCTGGCTCAAGAGGAGTTGTCGCGGCGGGAGGACTATGGACGCGAGTTGGAAGAAGAGCGCGGGAATATCAGGTTGCGCATCGAAAAGATCCTGGCGCAACTGGATAGCATGGACGCGTCGGAGGCCGGCCTGCAAGAGGCGGTACATGACTAAAAGCATCGAGGTCGACGTATACGGGCAGAAATTGGCTTTACGGCCGATTGAAGATGAGAGCTATGCGCACGAACTCGCCCGATACGTGGAAGGGCAAATGCAGATTATCACACGGGGGGCGACCGCAACCACGCCCCTCAAAGTTGCCATTCTGGCCGCGATGAACATTGCGGATCAATTATTTCGGCAAGAACGTCGTCGGCAGGCTGGCGAAGCTGAAGTCGAACGTCGAGCCGAGGGGCTCCTGGAGTGTATCGACTCGCATTTGGAGTTGGACCGTTCCTGAACACTCGACGTTCTTGCATGAAATGTGCCGCTTTGATAACGTGTAAGAAAGGAATCTCTGATTTAACATGATTCAAACGTTTAACCTTTGCTAGAAGGATACATTCGTCGATCAGGAAGAACGAGTGGCATCTGACGTGGAATGAATCGAGTGTTATAAAACCGAGGGTGTGAATAACCGACGGGCCATAAGGTGAGAGTTGAAGGATGGCTCCCCCTGTCGGGCTGAGAAGGTAGCCATAAGGCAGAAAGAGTCATCCGGGCAGATCGTTCATAAGCAGGCCTGAGTTTAATGGATCCAAGCAAATGGCGGATAGAATTTTGAATCGATGCAGAAATTTGGGCGTTAACCAATATCTACCTTTTGCGATGTTTTTCGCACACCTTACTATCGGGTAGTATCCGTTTCTCGTCATTCCCTGTCTTTTCTTCTTCGTCCTGCACGTTTCCTGTCGCACGAATCGATGTGAGTGAAGGATCAACAATGGTTGATTTCCTTCGCCCATGGCAACACAAGCATTGTCAATAATTCCAAAGGCTGACGTGAGCGCCTTTGTCGTAGAGACAGTGCCTATGTGCCTGTCCTGAGCTTGTCGAAGGATGAGAGAAGGGGGTGACGACCATTTTGCCGGATATCATCATCATGGCTGTCGTCGGAGGCATCGGTCTTGGTGTGGGGTTTGTGTTGAATGGAGTGATTCAACGCACGCGCTTCGCCTCGCAACGCCGTAAAGCCGAAGACGAACTGCTTCACTTAACGCAATCAGCCGAACGTGAAGCCGAACATATTGTCAAGGAAGCGAAAATTGAAGCCAAGGACCTGGTGTTTCAAGCCAAAGCTCAATTGGAAAAAACGGAAAAAGAAAAACGAAGCGAATTACAGTCGCTGGAAAAGCGCATGGGGCAACGTGAAGAAGGGCTGGAAAGAAAAATCTCCAATTTCGAGCGTCGTGAGGAAGAATTTCGCAAGAGAGAACGTGCGGTCTCGGACCGGGAAGGTTCCTTGGCGAAACAGGAACGAGTTTGCGAACAGACGATCCGGGAACATCGTGAGGCCTTGGAGCGGGTAGCCGGATTGACCACGGAAGAAGGCAAGCGACAATTGTTGGCCGGGATTGAAAGTGAGGTTCGTTTGGAAGCCACTGGCCTGACGAAACGGATCCTCGACGAAGCCCGTGAAAACGCGGAACGGGAAGCCCAGCAAATCGTGACCAATGCCATTCAACGGATTACACGTGATTACGTCAATGAAGCCACTATCTCGGTGGTGTCCTTGGCCAGTGACGGGATGAAGGGTCGCATTATCGGACGGGAAGGCCGGAACATTCGAGCACTGGAAGCGGCAACGGGCGTGGATTTGATCGTCGATGAAACACCGGAAGCGGTGATTGTTTCCGGGTTCGACCCCTTGCGACGCGAGATTGCCAAAATCTCGCTGGAACGGCTGATGCAGGATGGGCGCATTCATCCCACGCGAATTGAAGAGGTCGTGGAAAAAGTCAAAGGCGACCTGGAAAAGGTGATGCGGGAAGAAGCCGAAAAGGTGATCTTCGAGGTCGGCCTGTCGGATTTTCATCCCGAGATCGTGAAACTCCTGGGCCGGTTGCGCTACCGAACCAGCTATGGGCAAAACAATTTATATCATGCCCGCGAAGCGTCGTATATCTGCGGCATCATGGCTGCGGAATTGGGCTTGGACATCAAGTTGGCCAAACGGGGGGCGCTGTTGCACGACATCGGGAAAGTGGTCAGCCATGAAGAAGAGGGCACGCATGCGATGTTGGGCGCCGAAATCGCCAAGAAATACGGCGAGTCCGAAAAAATCGTGAATGCCATTGCCGCACACCACGAACAGGTGGACCCGATTTGTCCGGAATCCGTGCTGGTGGCCGCGGCGGAAGCTTTATCCGCCGCCAGGCCCGGCGCGAGGCGGGAAACGCTTGAAGCCTACGTGAAACGGTTGGAAAAATTGGAAGGCTTGGCCGTGGGTTATGACGGGGTGGATAAGGCCTATGCCATTCAGGCCGGACGGGAAGTGCGCGTGATCGTGAGACAGGAAAAACTGTCCGACAATGAAGCGCTTGTCCTGTCCCGCGACCTGTCCAAGAAAATCGAACAGGAAATGACGTATCCCGGGCAGATTAAAGTGACCGTGATCCGGGAGAGTCGATTCGTCGAATTTGCCAAATAACGGAACCTCTGATCCCCGATTAGATCCCCGATTACAAACGTCGGGGACAGGAAACGGTAATCTTTGTGGTTGTGTTGTTTATCGGTGACATTGTTGGTGAACCCGGACGGCGGAGCATCACCAATAACATCCACAGGGTGAGCGAACAGTATCACGTCGATATTGTGATCGGAAACGCCGAGAACGTGGCCGGCGGGTTCGGCTTGACGGCCGATTTAGCGAATGATTTATTTGACTTGGGGTTTTCGGCCCTCACCACGGGGAACCACGTCTGGGATAAAAAGGAAATGGTGGACTACATTCGCAAGGAACCCAGGATCCTGCGTCCGGCCAATTATCCCGACGGCACTCCAGGGCAAGGGTCGTTCGTCATTGAGCGGGCGAACGGCGAGAAAATCGGGCTGATCCAGGTCATGGGCCGGGCGTTTATGCCGTCGCTGGATTGTCCCTTTCAAGTGGTCAAACGCGAGGTTAAAAAGTTGCAAGCCCATACGTCCAGCATTATCGTGGATATGCACGCGGAAACCACGGCCGAGAAGATGGCCATGGGGTATTTTTTGGATGGCCAAGTGACGGCCGTCGTGGGCACGCATACGCACGTGCAAACCGCGGATGAGCAGGTCCTGCCCAAAGGGACGGCCTATTTGACGGATATCGGGATGACCGGTCCCGTCAATTCCGTCATCGGCATGAAAAAAGAACTGGTGATCGACAAATTTCTCACGCAGATGCCCCGACGGTTTGAAGTCGCCTCCGGCCCGGCGGTGTTGGGTGCCGCCGTGATCGAACTGGATCCCTCAAACGGAAAAGCCACCGGCATCCAACGCGTGCGAGAAATCGCGTAACGTTACGCTTCGGACTTGTGTCTGCCGCCCCTCCGACTGTTTTGACGGTTACCGAACTGACGGCGGGCATTCGCGCGACCTTGGAACGCGCTTTTTCGGAAGTGTGGGTCGAAGGGGAGGTCTCGAACCTGCGCATCCCTTCTTCCGGACACGTCTATTTTTCCCTGAACGACCAGGACAGCCAAATCCGCGCGGTCCTCTTTCGTCGTTTCGCCGCGGCGCTCCCGTTTCACGTGGAAAACGGTCTCACCGTGCTGGCCAAGGGCCGCGTCAGCGTGTACGAACCAAGGGGCGATTATCAACTCCTGTTGGAGTATCTCGAACCCAAGGGCATCGGCGCGCTGCAGGTTGCCTTTGAACAACTCAAGAAACGATTCGATCAGGAAGGCCTGTTTGATCCCGCGCGCAAGCGCCCGCTTCCGTTTTTCCCTCGCCGCGTGGGGGTGATCACCTCAGGGACGGGAGCCGCGCTGCACGATATTGTCACGGTTGTCCATCGCCGGTGTCCGGTGACCCGCCTGCGAGTGTTTCCCGTGTCCGTGCAGGGACCCGGGGCCGCCCAGCAAATCGCGGATGCCGTGGAACTGGCCAATCAACACGCGGACCTCGACGTGCTCATCGTGGGGAGAGGAGGAGGGTCCTGGGAAGATCTCTGGAGCTTTAACGAAGAGGCCGTGGTTCGGGCCATTGCGGGCTCCCGCATCCCGGTGATTTCAGCGGTGGGCCATGAAATTGATTTCACCCTGTCCGATTTTGCCGCCGATTATCGGGCTCCGACGCCTTCGGCCGCGGCGGAATCGGTTTCTCCCGTTCTCGTCGATTTGATCGAAGACGTACGGGACAAGCACTCAAGGCTCACCCAGGCCATGCGCGGCACATTCAGGTTTCACAGGAATCAGGTGAAGTTGGCCTTGCACGTGCTTCCCGTTCCTTCGCAAATCCTTCAACGTCAGGTGCAACGGGTGGATGAGCTCAGCTTCCGTCTTGGAAGCGGTATCCGGTCAATGCTTGCGGCAGTGCGTCCGAGACTGGATGCGTTAATCGCCGGTTTGCAAAGAATCGGCCCGGGGCAATCGTGGCAACGGGGGAGCCTGGTGCTGCCCCAGCTTCTTCAACGACTTTCCAGGGCCATGCCATGGGTGCTCACCGGGAAAAGGCAGCAATTGCGAACCGTGGCCAGTACGCTGGATACCTTGAGTCCTCTCGCGATTCTGTCTCGTGGGTACAGTATTCTCGAGACCAGTCCCGGCGGCACGATTGTGAAGGATGCGCAATCCGTCCGGGTCGGCGACCGGATTCACGCGCGACTGGCCGAGGGGCGGCTGTCCTGTCTCGTTGAACAAACGGAACAGCAATCTTGACGTCCCAGCAACACCGGGTATAATTCGGCTTTCCGCGTCGTTGGCTGAGTCCGGAATTTCAAACGTATGCAAAAGAATCCTTCATGCTTCTCTTTTCCTTCCCTTTGTAAGGGGAGGGTAGGAGGGGTAGAGGCGTGGCAGCAAGGGTCCACCTGAACATCGACATCCACAGGTAGGTATGGCAGCCTTAAAATTTGAAGATGCCTTAGCCAGGCTGGAGACGATCGTCACCGAGCTGGAAAAAGGCGACCTCCCACTGAATGATTCCTTGAAGATGTTTGAAGAGGGAATCAAGCTCTCGAAAACCTGTCTCAAGATGCTGGATGATGCCGAACGGAAAGTGGAAATCATGGTCCAGGACAAGGATGGAAAAAAGCGGGTAGAAGCGTATTCCATCGAAGAAGAACAAAGCTGAACGGCTACGCCGTCGCCCGTTCAAAACCAAGGCATCGTTCCGATATCTGCTACAGACGTCATCTCCACTTTGATGTTCCCCAAAATTTCCAAACAACGACTCGATGAAGAGTTGGTCAAGCGTCAGTTGGCCGGCAGTCGGGAGCAGGCGCAACGAATGATCCTGGCGGGATTGGTTACCGTCGATGGGACCCGTGTGGAAAAGCGGGCGGCACTCGTGTCGGGGCAAGCGGCCATTGCCGTGGAGGGCCCCGCGAGCCCTTTTGTGAGCCGGGGTGGCGAAAAGCTTGAGGCCGCGTTGGACGCCTTTTCCATCCACGTTACCGACCGGATCGTCCTGGACGTCGGGGCTTCGACCGGCGGGTTTACGGATTGTCTCCTGCAGCACGGGGCCGGACGGGTTTATGCCGTGGACGTGGGGTACGGGCAATTGGATTGGAATCTCAGAAACGATGACCGCGTCGTTGTTCTTGAGCGGTGTAATATCCGGTATCTCGACCGTACAGCCGTGCCCGAGCCTATCCAACTGGTCGTCATTGACGTCTCCTTCATTTCGCTACGCCTGGTGTTGCCTTGTGTGGTGAAGTTTCTGGCTCCCGGGGCGACGGTCGTTGCTCTTGTCAAACCACAATTTGAAGCCGACATAAAACAGGTGGGACGGGGCGGCGTGGTCCGGGACGACGGGGTCCGGCAGGACGTGGCGCGGCGTATCCAAGAGATGGCGCAACAATTAGGATTTGGGTGTCTCGGGCTTTTCGACTCCCCCGTGCAGGGGAAAAAGGGGAATCGCGAAATTTTCTTGGACCTGCGATGGACCGTCGCGGGTTCGGCGAGTTCACGTGACCCCACGCCGTGTCCCTCTCGGAAGGCTTGGATGAAACGGTGAAATTTTTTCAGCGGCAGAAACGTTGACGCTTCAAATCGACGCTTCAGTGATGATCAATAGCGCGGAACCGAGTGGTCGATTTCAACGGACCAGGCGTCAATGCCCCCGATCAGGTTTTTCACGTTGGAGAATCCTTGCTGGAGCAGAAATCCCACGGCGTCGGCGCTACGCATGCCTTTATGACACAAGGCCACGATTTCATCGGTCGGGTCGAGTTGATTGAGCGATTGGGGTAACGTGCCCAAGGGAATGAGGGTGGACCCTTCAATCCTGGCCATGGAAAATTCATGCGGTTCCCGGACGTCCAATAAAAACACCTTGTCGCCTTTATCCAAGCGATCCTTCAGTTCTCGTACGGTAATGGTATAACTCATCTGCGGACCTCCTTTGAAAAAATATGATAGTCTTGGCAGTGAGTCGGTGTCAATTGGCGTTTGTGGCATGCAATCGAAGGAACGTGTTCTCTCATTCCCTTCGACTTCGCTCAGGACAAGCAAAGGAGGGGAACTGGAACAGAGTATGAGTATCCCAATCGCGTCCATCTCCCAGATTGCTCAAATGGTCGGGCAGGAAGTTCGTCTCCGGGGGTGGGTTCGGCACCATCGATCGAGCGGCAAGCTCCAGTTTCTGACGCTTCGGGACGGGGCCGGGGAGATACAGGCCATTTTGAGCAAGGGGACCCTGGGGGAAGAACAATTCAGCCTCGCGAATCACCTGACTCAAGAATCCTCATTAACGGTCACCGGCGTCCCTCGTGCGGAATCTCGGGCTCCGGGTGGGTACGAAATAGAGGTGACTGCCCTTGAGATCATTCACCTCGCCGAACCGTTTCCCGTACAACCCAAAGAGCACGGCGTCGGGTTTCTGATGGACCACCGCCATCTCTGGCTTCGTTCGACTCGGCAACAGGCGATCCTCAAAATCAGGCACGCGATTATCAAGGCCTGCCGGGATTTTTTCGACGAACGGGAATTTGTCCTGATTGACGCGCCCATTTTCACGCCGAACGCGTGCGAGGGGACGACCACGCTTTTTCAAACGCAATACTTTGAGAATACGGCGTACTTGACGCAAAGCGGGCAATTATACGGGGAAGCGGCTGCCGCGGCTTTCGGAAAAGTGTATTGCTTCGGTCCGACGTTTCGGGCCGAGCAATCCAAGACCCGCCGGCACTTGATGGAGTTTTGGATGGTGGAGCCTGAAGAGGCATTTGCGGAATTGCCCGACGCGATGGACTTGGCAGAGGCGTTTGTGGCGATGGTGGTGGGACGAGTCATCGAGAACTGCCGGAACGAATTGGAGGTGCTGGAACGCGACGTGTCCAAATTGGAAACGATCGTCCCGCCTTTTCCGCGAATGACCTATGATGACGCGATCCTGCGCTTGCAGGGCCTCGGCTCGTCGATCCAGGCAGGCGATGATTTCGGGGCGGACGATGAAACCACGTTGTCCAAGCAATTCGAGAAACCTGTCCTGGTACACCGGTATCCCGCGAAGATCAAGGCCTTTTATATGCAACCCGACCCTGACAATCCGGACCGGGCGCTCTGTATGGACATGTTGGCTCCGGAAGGATACGGCGAAATCATCGGGGGCGGCCAACGCATCCATGATTATGGGACGTTAGCCACACGCCTGCAGGACCACCAATTGTCAGCGGAGGCCTTCCAGTGGTACCTGGACCTGCGGCGCTACGGGTCCGTCCCCCATGCCGGGTTCGGCATGGGCATCGAACGCGCCGTGGCCTGGATGTGCGGCATCGCGCACGTGCGCGAAACCATCCCCTTCCCGCGTATGCTGTCCCGCCTGTACCCGTAGGCCTTGGTAGAACCCTCGTCCCAGGCGGGAGAGAGCCTGCCCCGGACTTGATCCGGGGGCGGGGTGAGGAGGGAATCTTTGTCGTGGCCGCATCCCTCTGCCGTCATCCATGGCCTTGATCCCAATATGGGACTATGCTAGGGTTCAGGCGATGAGGATCATCGCGTTGGTGACCCTGAAGGCGTTCTTTGACACCAAGCCTGTGCATGCGGATGCCCGAGAGCCGATGATGGCGTGGTATCGACAGGTCAAAGCCGCAGATTGGGCGAGTCCGGCCGATGTCAAACGGGACATTCGGAGCGCGAGTATCCTCAAGGATGGCCGCGTGGTGTTCAACGTCGCGGGCAACGCGTACCGCATCGTGGTGTGGATCAACTATCCCTACCGGGTCGTTTACATCCGTTTCGTCGGCACCCATCGGATGTACAACGCCATCGATGCGCAGACGATATGAAAGGTGAGACATGGAAATAGCACCAATCAAGACCAAACGGGACTATCGCCGCACGCTCAAGGAAATTGAAGGTCTGATGACGGCCCGCCGCAACACGCCTGAGGGAGACCGGCTAGACATCCTGGTGACGTTGGTGGAGGCTTGGGAGGCCAAGCACTACCCGCTGGATTTTCCCGACCCGGTCGCCGCGATCCGCCACCACATGGAGCAGAACGGCTTGGCGCCGAAGGGTCTGACTCCCTACCTGGGAAGCCGCAATCGAGTCTACGAAGTCTTGAACCGCAAGCGGCCGCTGAGCCTGAAGATGATCCAGCGACTACACAAAGGCTTGGGAATTCCCGCCGAATCCCTGATCAAGGTCGACGAGGGCGTATCGGCCACAAGAACCTGACGGCCTATAGCAGGCTGAAGAGGTATTCGAGCACGTTGGCCTTGCTGGCTTGCGTATTTGAAAACCAACCTCCGATAGGCTTTCCGGATTTCCTCATCCGAGGCTAGAGGCTAAGGGCAGACACTTCCAACGTGACAGTGTAATTCTTCCTGTTCTTCGTGACGTTTTTAAGTTTTGTAATATTTGTACAAAACTGTAACATTTGTACATTTTGTACAATTCGCCACATTTTGTAAACTTTTCGCAATTCAATGCCAAGAGGAATGACCCAAGGGGAGATTTGCCTTGGTCAAGCTAGTGGCATGACACATGCCTTCCTTATTCCAGATCTTTTCCATGCCTGCCTCTCCTGTTAAATCCGCGTAAATTTTTGTGGTAACAGGTGCCATCGGCTTCTTGTCTTGCCAAGAGAAATAAGTGTTTGATTTTGCTTGACAAAATTATGAATACGAGTATATTTCACCCATGAAGTGGAAAAAAGTGGAATAAAGTGGGATGAAATAGGAGCAATATAGGAATAATTGGAAAATCTGAATCATGTTCCGGTGTTATTAGAGGAGATCTTGACCTGGTTACAACCACGTAAACAAGGGTGTTACTTGGATTGCACTATAGGCATGGGAGGGACGGCAGAGCAGATCCTGAAGGTGAGCGCGCCCGATGGCATCCTCATCGGGATCGACCGGGACCCTCAGGCGATTGCCCATGCACAGACAAGGCTTCAAGCCCATGGGTCCAGGATCCAGTTGTTTTGTGAAAATTTTCAACTCGTGAAATCGGTGATGAACATAGCCAACAGGGAACGCGCAGACGGTATTCTGTTCGATTTGGGTGTGTCGTCGGCGCAATTGGATCAGCCGGAGCGAGGGTTGAGCTTTCAACAGGACGGTCCCTTGGATATGCGGATGAATCCCACTTGCGGTCACACGGCTGAAGACCTCGTCAACGCGCTGCCTGAAACGCAGTTGACCCGGATCATTCATGAGTTCGGGGAAGAACGCTATTCACGACGGATTGCACGGGCCATCGTGCGGGTTCGCCGCCAATCCCCTTTGCGGAGTACGCTGGATTTGTCGCGCGTGATCAGGGAATCCGTGCCGCGGTCTTACCGGTCCGGACGCCTTCATCCTGCGACACGGACCTTTCAAGCGTTTCGGATGGCGGTCAATGATGAATTGGGCTCGCTGCAAACCGGGCTCGACGAGGCGGTCGACGTCCTGGCACCGGGAGGCAGGCTGTGTGTGATTTCGTTTCACTCGCTGGAAGATCGTGTGGTGAAACAGACGTTTCGCCGCTTGGCTCATGAGACTCCGGATCAATGGACCATCTTAACGAAGAAACCCGTTTCTCCTTCCCTGCAAGAACGTCGGGCCAATCCCCGCGCGCGTAGCGCGAAGTTGCGAGTTCTTGAACGAAAGCCAGGGTGGGGAGACGGACAAAGAGGCCACGCATGAAGTGGGTTCTCTGGACCTTATTGGTTGTGAGCGTGAGCGGGATGCTCCTGTTTTACGTGTGGGGAAAGGTCGACGTCGTACGAGTCGGGTATGAACTGGACGCCTTGTTGAAGAAAAAAGCCGCCTTGACGCAGGAGCACGAACGATTGCAGGCCCGGTTGTCTCAATTGACGGCACCCGAGCGAATTGCCTCGGAGGCCGGCGATAAACTGGATATGAAGCCACCGCGCGCGCGGCAAGTGGTTTTGGTCCCGGGCCATCCTGGGGATGAAAATCCCAGCGACGGACCCGAGCTTCCACTTCGCTTGGCTCGGCAAACGGGAGAATGACGATGACCCGGTCATTCACGAAAACAGAAATCAAATCAGCCGGAGAGGGAACCGGACGACGGGCTTTCATTGGTCTGTGTTTCCTGTTCGGGTTCGTCATCCTGTTCATGCGTTTTGGCTACCTGCAGGTCTTTCAAGCGGAAACGATGAAACTGAAAGCCCGTCAGCAGCACGAGAAGCCTATCACCTTGGCTTCCAATCGTGGCGCCATTGTGGACCGGCAAGGGAAACCGCTGGCCTTGAACCTGGACGTGTCGTCCGTCTATGCCACGCCGTCCTCCATTGATGATCCTGCCGGGGTTGCGCGTCAATTAACACGGGCGCTGGGTGTTCCTCGCGAGTACCTGGAAAAGCGGTTGCGGGCCAAACGTGACTTCGTGTGGATTCAACGGAAAATCGAGGATGCGCAGGTCAAACGGTTGACCGATCTGGACCTCCCCGGAGTTGACGTTGTGGTGGAATCGCGTCGATTTTATCCCAAAGGAACGTTATTGGCTCACGTTTTGGGATTCGCGGGGATCGACAGTCAGGGTCTTGAAGGGCTCGAAAACGGATATGATGAGCACCTCCGAGGCCAGGTGCGCCAAGTGGTGTTGCAGCAGGACGCGCTGGGGCGAATCATTATTCCCGAGAGCCGGCGGAAACCTCAGGCGTTGTCCGGACATGCCATCTCCCTGACCATTGATGAGGTCATTCAGTATATCGCGGAGCAAGCCCTGGACCAGGCCGTTGAAGCCACCAAGGCGCGGGGCGGGGCCGTTCTGGTGATGGTTCCCAAAACCGGCCAGATGTTGGCTTGGGCCCTTCGTCCCACGTTTGACCCGAATCATATCCCGCAGGCGTCACCCGAGCAGTGGAGGAACCGCGGCGTGACCGATCCCTACGAACCAGGCTCGACCCTCAAGGTGGTGCTGGCCGCTGCTGCCTTGGAATTGAACCGCGTCAAACCCGACACCTTGCTGTATGCGGGTGATGGAGAGATCCCGATCAGTGGAACCGTCATCCATGATCATGAAAAAGCCGGATGGGTGACGTTTCGTGAAGCCGTCCAACGATCCAGCAACGTGGCCTTCGTGAAGATGACGTGGGACTTGGGGAAAGAACAAGTCTATCAGTTCTTGCGCACGTTCGGTTTTGGTGAAAAAACGGGAATTGATCTTCCCGGAGAATCCATCGGCATCCTGAGGCGTCCGGACCAATGGAGCCTGCGGACGCTCCCGTCTTTAGCCATCGGGCAGGAAATCGCCGTGACGCCGTTGCAACTCCTGACGGCCGTGTCGGCCATTGCCAACGAGGGATGGCTCATGAGGCCGTTTCTGGTGCGCGAAATTTCCGATCACCAGGGAAGAAGCGTCCGAGAGCGCGTCCCCCATATTCGCCGCCGGCCCATCAGCGCCGAGACTGCAAAAATCGTCACGGACCTGCTGGTCAACGTGGTGGAGCGGGGGACAGGGAAGCGTGCGGCCGTTCCGGGCTACCGGGTGGCGGGCAAGACTGGAACCGCTCAGAAGGTCGATCCTGAAACGGGCACGTATTCGTCAACCAAATTGGTGGGATCGTTCGTCGGCTTCGTCCCCGCGGAGGATCCCCGGCTTTCCATATTGGTGGTGATTGACGAACCGCAAGGCCCGGCTTGGGGAGGGGTGGTGGCGGCTCCGGTATTTCGAAAGGTGGCGGAGCAGGCGCTCAGGTATTTGAGCGTGGCTCCCGGCGATAACCCCCGGGTTGTGGCGGCGCGTTCAAGGCCCGCCCTGGACGGGTATCAGCCAAACTGGGAATGACGTTAGCGACGTTACTGTTGCCTATCGACGTGGTCAGCGCGACGGGCAATCTCGACGTGGAACTGTCCGGGATCACCGATGATTCACGGGAAGTCACGCAAGGCAGTTTGTTTGTCGCTGTCAAAGGGCAGCAGGTCGATGGTCATGCCTTTGTCGATCAGGTCTATCGGCAACGGATAGGGGGCGTTGTGGTTCAAGCTCCATTTCAAGCTCCATTCCACGTCAGGAAACAAGGCGGACCTGCCTGGATCGAAGTCGAGGATTCCAGGAGGGTGCTCGGTCAGTTGGCCGCTCGATTTTTTCAGCATCCCTCCCAAGCCTTGTGTATGGTCGGCGTGACGGGAACAAACGGTAAAACCACGGTGGCACACGCGAGTCAGGCGATCCTGGAGCATGGGGGCCACCGGACGGGTCTCATGGGTACGGTGGGGTATCACGTCGGGGCGGAGTGCCAGGCGGCCAGTCACACAACACCGGGTGCGATTTCGCTACAGGCGTTCTTGCATCGTATGGTGGACGCGGAGCTGGATACCGCGGTCCTGGAAGTTTCCTCGCATGCCTTGGCCTTGGACCGGGTCGAAGGCTGTGAATTCGACGTGGCGGTCTTTACGAATCTGACCCAAGACCATTTGGATTTCCACGAGACGATGGAGTCCTATTATCACGCGAAATCACGCCTCTTCCGAGAGTTCATCGTCCCCGCCGCCAAAGCGGGACCCAAGCGGGCGATCATCAACGTCGATGATGCATGGGGCGTCCGGTTGCAAGCCGAGACCCCGGTGCCGGTCTGGACGTATTCTTTACGCCAGCGCGCAGATCTGTACGCGACGAACGTGACCCTCTCGATGGAGGGAACCCGGTTCACCGCCCATACGCCCCGTGGTTCTTTGGACATCGAAAGTGCCTTGGTCGGGGAGCACAATGTGTCAAATTTGTTGGCGAGTATTGGTGTCGGTCTTGCTCGGGGCCTCTTACTCGAAGACGTTCGCCAAGCCGTCAGGTCATTTCGAACGGTGCCGGGCCGGTTCGAACGGGTGGACGCAGGGCAGGCTTTTTCCGTGATCGTGGATTACGCCCATACGGAAGATGCACTGGCCCGGCTCCTGGAAGCCGCCCGGCAACTGCAACGGGAACGGATCATCACAGTCTTTGGATGCGGTGGCGACCGGGACGTGGGGAAACGAGCGAACATGGGACGAATCGCGGCCCAGCTCAGTGACGTGGTGTTTCTGACCTCCGACAATCCTCGGACCGAAGATCCCGAGTCGATTCTGCGCGATATTGAACAAGGAGTGCAGGATCTTTCGGCGTCGGACCGGGGCGCGTCGTACGTGATCCCTGACCGTCGAGCGGCCATTCGGGCGGCGGTTCTTGAAGCCCGGTCGGGCGACCTGGTGTTGATTGCCGGCAAAGGTCATGAAGATTACCAGATCATCGGCACGACGCGGCATCGTTTTGATGACCGGGAAGTGGTTCGTGAACTGTTGGCTGGCCTGCCGGACGAGAAATAGGCTCTTCGGCAATGGCGCGGTTTACGGGAGACGAAGTGCTGGCTGCAACCGGTGGAACGTTACTGAAGGGCACGACGGATCGTCTGGTTCAGAGGGTGTGTACCGATTCCCGGAAAGTGCGCAAAGGTGATTTGTTCGTCGCGTTGAAAGGTGCGCGGTTTGACGGGCACCGTTTTATTGATGAGGTCTTCACCCGTGGAGCCAATGGGGTAGTGGTCGAAGCTTTCCCTCGCCGGATCAAGGACTCCAAGCCTGTCCGGGCTCGCTCGGTTCCGTTTGTCGTCAAGGTTCCGGATTCCTTGAAAGCGTACCAGGACTTGGCGACGTTTCATCGAACCCGCTTCGACATTCCCGTTGTGGCGGTGACGGGAAGCAACGGCAAAACCACGACGAAGGAGATGGTTGCGAAAACACTGTCGCAGTGCTGGCGTCTCAAGAAAACGGCGGGCAATTCGAACAATCGAATCGGCTTGCCGCAGACGGTGCTCGGGTTGACTGCAGTCCATCAGGCGGCGGTCCTGGAATTGGGCGTAGATGCCGAAGGGCAAACCACGCGGTTGGCGGAAATTGCCCGTCCGACCGTCGGTCTCATCACGAACGTCGGTAACGACCATTTGGAATTCTTCGGTAGCGTGGAAGGGTCCGCCCGGGCAAAAGCCGAATTGCTGGCCCGTCTTCCTCGAGACGGCGCCGTCGTGTTGAATGCGGATGACCCGTATTACGAGTTTTTCCAACGCCGGGCCCGCTGTGCCGTGGTCTCGTTCGGATTCCAGGAGCAGGCTGACGTTCGCGGGAGTCACGTTCAGCGGAAAGGTGCGCGAACCGAATTTCGTTGCCACGTGGCCGGCCGTCGCCGGTCGCATCGATTGACCCTCCACGTGCATGGAACGCATAACGTGTCGAATGCCCTGGGCGCGATTGCGGTCGGTCACGTGCTCGGGCTGTCGGTTACGAACATGGCAACCGGCTTGAGCCGATTTCGTCCCGTGGCCATGCGGTCCCAGGTTTCCTCCTGGCAGGGGGTCACCGTGATTCAGGACTACTATAACGCGAACCCCGATTCCATGAAGGCGGCCGTGACGCTGTTACAGGAATTGGGCGCCGGCCGCCGGACCATTGCCGTGCTGGGAGACATGTTGGAGTTGGGAACGGAGACGCGGACCCTGCACAGGGAAGTCGGCGCCTTTCTCGCCGGCCGCCGTGTTTCATTGTTGGTGACTTGCGGGGAATTGGGTAGGGAGGTGGCTCATGGGGCCTCCACTGAGGGCATGACGGCATCGCGGGTTTTCGAAGCCCGTGGAGTCAGCGACGCGGCCCGCATCCTCAAAAAGCTGGTCGAGCCCGGGGACGTGGTCTTGCTCAAAGCCTCGAGGGCCATGCAGTTCGAGTGTCTCGTGGATGCATTCCGCCATCGGGCGGCACAGGTATAAGGACAATAAAAGCATATGTTGTACTGGTGGCTTTACCCGCTGCACACGGACATCGCAATTTTCAACATATTCCGGTATTTGAGCTTTCGGATCATTTACGCGGCGCTGACCGCGTTCGTCATCGCGTTTTTCCTGGCTCCGCCCTTGATCAGGAAATTGCAGGAACTCCGGTTGGGACAACGAATCCGGGAAGATGGGCCGCGTCATCACCAGGTCAAACAAGGAACTCCCACCATGGGAGGCATTCTCATTATTTTCGCCGTGTCGCTGTCGACGTTGCTGTGGGCGGACGTACGCAATCTCTACGTGTGGATCGTCATGTTGTCCATCGTGGGGTTCGGGCTCGTCGGGTTCATGGACGACTACATCAAAATTTCGCGGGAGCGTTCGGAAGGGTTGACGGTTCTCCAAAAGTTCGTGGCGCAGATCGGCATTGCCTTGAGCATCGGCCTGTTCTTCTATGCCTCTCCCGGGTATTCCACGGAACTCAGTGTTCCGTTTTTCAAAACGTTTACGCCCGACCTGGGGACACTCTACATACCGTTTGCCATTCTGGTGATCGTGGGCTGCTCCAACGCCGTCAATTTGACGGACGGATTGGATGGGCTGGCGATTGGCCCGGTCATGGTGGCGTCGATGGCGTACGCCGTCGTGGCCTATGCCGCCGGGAATAAAGTGGTGTCGGAGTATTTGCTGATTCCGTACATCGAAGGTGCCGGGGAATTAGCCGTCCTGATGGCGGCCGTCTTCGGCTCGAGTCTCGGATTTCTGTGGTTCAACACGTACCCGGCGTCGGTATTCATGGGGGACGTGGGGTCCTTGCCTCTCGGTGCGGCCCTGGGCACGGTCGCCGTGGTCAGCAAACATGAGTTGCTGCTGATCCTGGTCGGCGGCGTGTTCGTCATGGAAGCGGTGTCGGTCATCTTTCAAGTGCTGTTCTATAAATCCCGCAGGAAACGAATTTTTCTGATGGCGCCCATTCATCATCATTTTGAAATGAAAGGATGGGAGGAGCCCAAGGTCGTGGTTCGATTATGGATCGTGGCGATTCTCCTGAGCTTGTTGAGTCTCAGTACCTTAAAACTGCGTTAACTCTATGCTCACAATGGGAAAAATGTCTCGACGGACGCATCGCACGAATCCACGGTACCGGACCCCCGGTTTGGTCGGGCAATCCGTGGCCGTGGTCGGAGCAGGCAAGAGCGGGGTGGCAGCGGCGCGGCTGCTGGTTGCGCTCGGTGCCGAGGTGTCGCTGGTCGATCACAAACCTGAAACGGAATGGGCCACGGGGGTCGCCGGCGTCCAGGGAGTTCACCCGTTCGGTGCGGAACGTTTTGTGCAGGGGCTTGAGGCCGTTGACCTGGTGGTCGTGAGTCCGGGCGTGTCCCCGGTCCTGGATGCGTTCGATGCCGTACGGCGGCAAGGTATTCCTATAATCGGCGAGGTCGAATTGGCCTCGTGGTTTTTGTCCGTCCCAATTATCGGAGTCACCGGAACGAATGGCAAGAGCACGGTCGTGTCGCTGATCGGAACGCTCTTGCAGGAATGCGGGACCACGCCGTTCGTCGGCGGAAACCTGGGGACGCCATTGACGGAAGCCGCTTTAGCCATGCACCAGCGCGCCGGTATGGACACGGAGGAGCCGGCTCCCTTTCAGGAAATCGTCGCTGAATTGTCGAGTTTTCAATTGGAAACGATTGACCGGTTTCATCCACACGTGGCGGTGCTGCTCAATATCACCCCGGACCACCTGGATCGTCATCCGAGCTTTGCCGATTACGCCAAGGCCAAAGCCAGCGTGTTTCGCAATCAGACCGCGAGGGACTTTGCCGTGCTGAATGCCGACGAGGCGGAAGTCCTGTCCGTTCGAGATTCGCTACGCGGGCAACTCGTCGAATTCAGCGTGTTGAAGGAAGTGCCCCATGGCGTGTGGGTGGCCGGTGACACGGTCATGACTCGATGGAAAGGACGGCAGGATGAAGTGATGCCGGTTTGCGATATTCCTCTTCCGGGGACTCACAACGTCTCTAACGTGCTCGCCGCTCTCGCCGTCGGTTTGGTCAGGGGGTGTTCCCGGGAAAGCATGCGACGGGCCGTTCGATCGTTTCGAGGGCTGCCCCACGTCTGTGAATTCGTGCGTGAGCGACGCGGCGTGACCTTCATCAACGATTCCAAGGGCACGAACGTCGATGCCACACTGAAAGCCATCGACAGTCTTCGGCAGCCGTTCGTCATCATCCTGGGAGGACAAGAAAAGGGAAGGACCGAGTTCGGTCGGTTGAAAGGCGCACTCGAGCCGGGCGTCAAACACTGTATCGTGCTGGGAGAATCGGCAGAAGCCATTACCCGGGCCATTACAGGCGTGGGGCCCACCAGTCGCGTGTCTTCCCTGGCCGAAGGGGTCGCCTTGGCCGCGGATCTTGCGGTGCCGGGCGACGTCGTGTTGTTTTCTCCGGCTTGTGCCAGTTTCGACATGTTTCGGGATTATCGCGATCGAGGTCAACAATTTCGCGATCTTGTGAATGCCCTGGCCGATTGATGGATGAGGTGAACAACGATGCCCCGCGTTCGCGGCGACAAGATTCAGCTCCCCTTGACGTGGAATACCGACACCGACAAACAGGCTTCTCGTCCCATGGACCGGACCGTCTTGATCGTGACGTACCTGTTGACCCTCGTCGGGCTGATTATCATGTTCAGCGCGAGCGGCGTGATGGCGGAAACACGTTACGGAGATTCGACGTTTTTCTTGAAACGGCAGGGTCTCTGGCTGTTGTTCGGACTCGTGGCCCTGCATTGGGTGGCTCAACGGGATTACAACGTGTGGAAAACACTTACACCCTATGGTTTGATTTTGACGTTCGTGCTCATGGTTCTGGTCCTGCTCCCTTTCCTGGGCACGCAAGTGAATGGCGCTCGTCGATGGTTTCGCCTGGCAGGGTTTTCCATTCAACCGGGAGAAATTGCCAAACTGGCCGTTGTGTTGTACCTGGCGTCGTTTCTCGTCAGGAAAGAGCAGGATCTCGCGTTTTTCACTCGTGGCGTATTGGCTCCCATGGCGGTCGTCGGGTTGTTTGCAGGGTTGCTCTTGCTCGAACCCGATATGGGAACAGCCGTGGTCCTGACGCTGTTGTTGTTCGGTCTGCTGTTTTTGGGCGGTGCCAGGCTTCCCCATCTCCTTGTCCTGGGGTTGGTCATGCTCGCCGTGACCTATGCGTTGATCATGCAGTCCGATTATCGCCGTCGCCGGTTGTTGAATTTTATGGATCCCTGGAAGGACTCGGCGGACACGGGCTTTCAACTCACGCAATCGTTTGTCGCGTTGGGGAACGGCGGGTGGTTCGGCGTGGGCTTGGGTGAGGGGCGACAAAAATTGTTTTTTCTGCCTGAAGCGCACACGGATTTTGTGCTGGCTCTTGTCGGGGAAGAACTCGGGTTTCTCGGGACGGGATTGCTGATCGCCTTATTCGCGATCCTGGTCGTCAAGGGGTTTAAAATCGCAGGACGGGCCCCCGATGCTTTTGGCCGTCATTTGGCTTGTGGCATCACCCTGCTGGTCGGGATACAAGTGCTGATCAACATGAGCGTGGTGTCCGGTTTGCTGCCGACGAAAGGATTGACGTTGCCGTTTGTGAGCTATGGAGGTTCTTCGTTGATCGTGAGTTTGGTGGCGATGGGCATTCTCTTGAGTATTTCCAGGGCTGGTCCATCGGACCGCCCCCTTTCTTCGTTTGGGATGGGATGAACGTGGTGATTGCAGCAGGTGGTACGGGAGGACATTTTTACCCGGCGTTGGCGTTGGCCGAAGAGTTTTGTCGTCAGGCGGCCGCTACCTCCGTGACATTGGTGGGAACGGGCCGCGCTCTCGAGCGGACGATGATGTCCGGCGCGCCGTGGCGGGTGGAAACTCTGCGAGTGCAAGGAGTGATGGGTCGAGGGACTTGGTCTTCCATCAAGGCGCTGTTGTTGATCCCCACGGCGGCGTGGCAATGCCTTCGCTTGTTGCGCGCGTCCAATGCGGAACTCGTCGTCGGCACCGGTGGCTATACAAGCCCGCCGGTTGTCTTCGCGGCCTGGCTGCTGAGAATTCCGCGCGCCATCGTGGAATTGAACGCGATACCGGGCACAGCCAACCGCGTCTTGGGGTCCCTGGCCGATCGAATCTTCGTTTCGTTCGAACGTGCCATACCCTATTTTCACGCCGATAAGGTCGCCGTGGTGGGGACCCCGTTGCGACGGGCGTTTGTCGCTCCGCCTCCGAGCCCCGGACCGGGCCGGATCGACACTCTATTGATCTGTGGCGGCAGTCAAGGCGCCCGGACCATGAACTCCATTGTGCTCGAAGCGGTACAGACCTCTTCCCGGATTCGGAGCCGGCTTGCGGTGATTCATCAGTCGGGATCGAACGACTTCGATCGTGTTGCTGAAGCCTATCGCCACATGAACGTGAAAGCGGAGGTGGTGCCGTTTGTCGAGGATATGCCCGGGACGCTTCGCCGGGCGGACTTGGTCATCTGTCGGTGTGGGGCCCTGACGTTGTCGGAAATCGCCGCCTGTGCCAAGCCTTCCATCCTCATTCCGTTTCCGCAGGCAACGCATAATCACCAGGAATCCAACGCCCGCGTCGTGGAGGAGGCAGGGGCAGGCATCGTACTGTTGGAGCCCGTGTTGACCGGCGCGAAATTGGCTCAAGAGATTGAAGGTTTGCTGGACCACCCGGACCGCGTTCGACACATGGCGGAACAAAGCCTGTGTTTGCGAAACACCAGTTCGGCCGAGGCCATGGTCCGCGAGTGCTATCGACTGTTGGGGCAAAGTCCTCCTGAACGTACGATGACGAACGGTGTTTAGAAAGATTCGGCATATTCATCTCGTGGGGATCGGTGGAAGTGGGATGAGCGGCATCGCCGAAGTGTTGTTGACGTTGGGTTATCACGTCACGGGGTCCGACGTGGCTCCGTCGGAGAATACGCGTCGGTTGGAAACCTTGGGGGGGCGTATTGCCATCGGGCATGACGCTTCCCACGTGGAAGGGGCGCAAGTGGTGGTGATCTCTTCAGCCGTTCAGGCATCGAATCCGGAAGTGGTGGCTGCGAAACAGCGAGTCGTGCCGGTGATCCCACGAGCCGAAATGTTGGCGGAACTCATGCGACTCAAATTCGGCGTGGCGATTGCCGGGGCTCACGGGAAAACCACGACGACGTCCATTGTCGCGTCGGTGTTGGCGCATGCCGGCCTCGATCCGACGTTTGTTGTGGGGGGCAAGGTGAATGCCATGGGGACCCACGCCAGGTTGGGTCGAAGTGACTTGCTCATTACCGAGGCCGATGAAAGTGACGGGTCGTTCCTTCGACTGTCTCCCTCCATTGCGGTGGTGACGAATCTCGACCGGGAGCATATCGACCACTATGGCTCCATGGATCGGCTCAAGGCGGCCTTTTTGGAATTTGTCAATAAAGTGCCGTTTTATGGCGTCGCCGTTCTGTGCGCGGATGACGTGCTTCTTCGACGGATGTTGCCCCAGGTCCAGAAGCGATACGTGACCTATGGCCGGGAGGCGTCAGGCTCCTCCAGGCCGGATTTGCATGCCACGGATATCGAAATCAAGGGACGGACCACGAATTTTCGCGTGCAGTTTCACGAACAGAAATTGGGGCCGTTTCGGCTCATGATTCCGGGCGTCCACAACGTGTCCAATGCGTTGGCTGCGATCGGGGTGGGTTTGGAACTGGACGTCCCGCTCGACTTGATTCGTGCGGGCGTGGCCTCGTTCTCCGGTGTCGAACGGCGATTTCATATCCGTGGAGAGAAACGGGGCATCGTGGTCGTGGACGATTACGGCCATCACCCGACGGAAATCCGGGCGACCCTGGAGGCGGCCAGGTCCGTATGGCCGGGGCGGTTGGTGGTGATCTTCCAGCCTCACCGGTACAGCCGGACGCACGATCTGTTGGATGAATTTGAGAAAGCCTTTGACCAAGCCGACGTCCTGTACGTGATGCCGATATATGCGGCAGGCGAAACGTCGATCGACGGCGTGTCCGGGGAAATCCTGGCCGAACGAATTCGCACCATGGGGCACCCCGCCGTCCATTGGGTGGAGAAACGGGACGAGTTGGTCGGTAGCTTGGTCCCTGAACTTCGATCCGGTGATACGGTCCTCACGCTGGGCGCCGGAGACGTGTGGAAGGTGGGAGTCGAGTTGTTGGCGTCAGTGTGAGCTTATGGAACGGACTGTCAGGGAGTGGGAGACGTGTTGACCGTGTCAAACCATCATGATTTGAAAACGGCCTTGTCGGGGATACGAGGAGAAGTCGCGTTTGACGCGCCGTTGGCAGCATTGACGTCGCTGTGTATCGGGGGACCGGCCGACGCGTTGGTGAACCCGGAGGACGTGCATGACGTGTGCCGGATCGTTCGTCAAGCGCAGGCGGCCCGGATTCCCATCATGGTGTTGGGGGGCACGAACTTGTTGGTGCAGGACGGCGGTATTCGAGGCATCGTCTTGAATTTAGCCAATTTGGCAGCCGTTGAGATGGAGGACGCCCGGCTCGTGTTCGCCGAAGCCGGCGCGCGGATGCCGGTTCTTCTGGGCTTTGCCGTACATCACGGGTTGTCGGGTCTTGAGTGGGCGGCGGGCATACCCGGGACCGTTGGGGGCGCGGTTGTGATGAATGCCGGCACGAAGCTGGGAGCAATGCAAGACTGTTTGGACGCCATTCAAATGGTTGATCTCGAGGGTCGTTTAGTGACCCATGCTGCGGCGTCCGTCTGTTTTGCGTATCGTTCGGTCAGCCTGCCCGAAGGCGTTGTGGTGGGCGCGTGGCTTCGTCTCACCCCTGCCTCTCGGGAAACCATTGATTCACGCACCAAGTCGTATCTGCAATATCGAAAGCAATCGCAGCCCCTTTCGCAACCCAATGCCGGGTCGGTGTTTAAGAATCCTCAAGGAACCACGGCCGGCCGGCTGATCGAAGAAGCCGGTTTGAAGGGGTGCCGGGTGGGGGATGCGCAAGTCTCGACCAAACATGCGAATTTTATCGTCAACCTCGGACGGGCGCGTTCTGCAGACGTGCTCCAGCTTATCGAAACGATCCAACGGGAAGTGTCGCGGCAAACGGGCGTCACGTTGGAATTGGAATGGAAAGTGGTGGGCGAACGGTAAACGGTAGGATGTCAATGCCTTTGACTTCAGCTCATATAGGAGTCCTCATGGGAGGGCAATCGGCGGAACGCGAGATTTCCTTGAAGACCGGACAGGCGGTGTATGCCGCGTTGGTTCGCAAAGGGTATACCGCCACCCGCATCGACGTGGACGTCTCCCTGCCGCGCAAGCTACGGGCCCGCAAGGTACAACTGGCCTTCCTCGCCCTGCATGGTCGAGGTGGAGAGGACGGCACGGTGCAGGGCTTGTTGGAGGTCATGGGCATTCCGTATACCGGTTCGGGAGTCCAAGCCAGCGCCATGGGCATGAATAAAGCAGTGACCAAGGCCTTTGTGCGGATGCACGGGGTTTCCGTCGCACCCGGCGTCGTCATGCAGCGGACCGGTAACAGGGCCATGCCGGCACAACTCTCGTGTCCACTGGTCGTCAAGCCCGCGAATGAAGGTTCCACGGTGGGCGTGTCGGTGGTGCGAAAGCCCTCGCAGTGGAAGGGTGCGCTGACGCGCGCTTTTGAACGCGATCATGAAGTGCTCGTGGAATCGTTTATCGGCGGTCGTGAACTTGCCGTGTCCGTGTTGGACGGCGAAGCCTTGCCCCCGGTCGAGATTGTCGCACCCAATGCATTCTATGATTATGCCGCCAAATACGAGAAAGCCGAAACACGGTACCTGTGCCCGGCCCCCGTGACCATTGGCCAGGAGCAACGAGTGAAAGTCTTGGCGGTTCGGGCCTACCGGGTGTTGGGTTGCGCGGGCGCAGCCAGGGTTGACTTCCGGCTCAACCGCTTCGGCAGGCCCGTTTTTTTGGAAATCAACACGATCCCCGGGATGACCCGGAGAAGTTTGTTGCCCATGTCCGCGGCCCAGGCCGGTCTTGATTACGATTCACTGACGGAACGGATTTTGCGGTCCGGCTTGGCACGGCAATCGAATTGGAGGACAACGAAGGGGGGAATGGACGGGCATGAGCCGTGAAAATCGATCACTTCGGCCGGCGTCGGCACGAAGGCTGTGGACCCGCATGATTCAGGGAGGGCTGGTCGGAATTCTGGTGATCCTCGGCATGCTGGGCTATCAGTGGCTCCCATCGGCCGTGGCCGGTTTGTTGTCCATCAAGCGCGTGTCCATATCCGGTACCGACCGGCTCGATCGCCGAGTCGTGCTGTCGCTGTTGGATTTGCCCGATGACCGTTCGTTGCTTTCGGTGGATCTCTCAAGCCTGGAACAGAAAGTGGAGGCTCATCCTGCGGTGGCGTCCGCGTCGGTAGGACGAGTCCTGCCTCACACCCTGACGGTGATCGTGGTCGAGCGAAAGCCGGCCGCGTTGTTTCAACACGCGGGAGGAACGTTGTTTTTGGATAAAGAAGGGGTGGTGTTGTCCCTTGCGCCTGACGGGCCGGCGGGGACGTTGCCTGAACTGATAGGGCTTTCGGCGGTGAAGATTTTGGGTGGCGATCTCAAGATACAGGTTCAGGCCCGGAAAGGGCTCCGTTTCGCCAAGCACTTGCAGGGCCACGTCGGCCCTGCCGTAAGCGTCGACTTGAGTGATCCACGGTTCATGGTCGGAAAAACCGATGGGCTGGTTTTTCGGGTGAAGAACGACTTCCAAAACATGTGGCACCCGTATCTCGAACTGGAGCCGGCTTTACGAGAGCGTTTCCGTCAAGGACCGCATGAGATTGATCTACGGTTTGCCGGCAAGGTGATCGTCCGAAAGGAAGGGTGAGCAAGTCTCATGGCCAAAAAAGAACACATCGTCGTTGGACTTGATATTGGCACAACCAAAATTTGCGCCATCGTGGCGCAGGTGACGCCTGATGAGGGGGTCAACATTATTGGCGTGGGCTCGAGCCCATCCCGTGGACTCCGAAAAGGCATCGTCGTCAACATCGACAGCACCGTGGAGTCGATAAAGAAGGCGGTGGAAGAAGCCGAGTTGATGGCTGCCGTTCAAATCAACTCGGTCTACATTGGCATCGCCGGCAGTCATATTGCCAGTCAGACCGTCAAGGGAGTGGTGGCGCTCAAGCGGAATGAGGTTTTTCGAGGCGACGTGCTTCGTGCCGTTGAGACGGCCAAGGCATCGGCTGTCGTGCCGCCGGACCGACAGGTGCTGCACGTATTGCCTCGAGAATTTATCGTGGATGACCAGGAAGGCATTCAAGAGCCGGTCGGGATTTCCGGGGCGAGGTTGGAAGTCGACGTGCACATCGTCACCGGGGCGATCCCTCCGGCCAAGAATCTCATGAAGTGCGTCAACCGCGCAGGGCTCGACGTGGTCGGTATCGTCTTGCAGCCGCTGGCCTCAAGCGAAGCCGTGCTCACGGATGAAGAGAAAGGGTTGGGGATTGCCATGGTCGATCTCGGAGGAGGGACGACCGATTTGGCTATTTTCTCAGATGGGACGATTTGCCACTCGGCGGTGTTGCCGGTCGGCGGTCAGCATATTACGACCGACCTGCAAATCGGGTTGCGCACCTCGCTTGCCGACGCGGAAGAAATCAAGGTCCGTTACGGGTCGGCCCTTGTCAGCATGGTGAAAGAGACGGAAGTCGTCGAGGTCCCGAGCGTCGGCGGCCGTCCCCCGCATCCCATGAGCAGGCGGGAAATTGCCGAAATCATTCAACCTCGGGTGGAGGAAATCTTTGAATTGGTCCTGCGGGAAATTTATCGGTCAGGCTATGAAGGCAAACTGGCTGCTGGCGTGGTGATCACCGGGGGGACGTCGATGCTGGAGGGAATGCCGGACGCGGCCGAACTCGTGCTGGACCTCCCGGGAAGACGCGGCGTCCCATACAACGTGGGCGGCTTGCTGGATATTGTGCGCAATCCCATGTTTTCCACGGGGGTCGGGCTTATTTTACAGGCGTATCGCACGGACCATGAATTCGAGTTCGTCGGCGGGAGCAAGAAAGCCGGGAGTGGGTTGGGAGGTGTTTTTGGTCGTATGAAGAGTTGGGTCTTGAACCTTTTCTGAGGAACTTATGTGTCAAATGAATATGTTCAGATATCGCGTTTGCCAAGGGACAGTGAACAGTGAGCCCTACAGGCGTGGATTTGGGGTTTTATAACAAGGAGGCGTTCCATGTTTGCATTTCACGAAGAAGAAATGGCACCGATTCGAATCAAGGTAATTGGGATTGGCGGAGCAGGGTGCAATGCGGTCAATACCATGATTGCCGCGGGTCTGACGCCAGTGGAGTTTGTGGTGGGGAATACCGATCTTCAATCATTGAGCAAATCCTCCACCCCGTACAGGATTCAGTTGGGCCCGGAGCGAACACGAGGTCTCGGGGCCGGTGCGAATCCGGAAGTCGGCAAGGAAGCCGCGCTGGAAAGTGAAAGCGAAATCCGTGCGGCCTTGGAAGACGTGAACATGTTGTTCGTCACCGCGGGCATGGGCGGAGGGACTGGCACGGGCGGAGCCCCCGTCGTGGCGAGAATTTCCAGGGAACTGGGTATCCTGACCGTAGGCGTGGTCACGAAACCCTTTCAGCATGAAGGCCAGCGTCGGATGGGTTACGCGGAAGAGGGCTTGCGAGAACTCCGGCGACACGTGGATTCCTTGCTCGTGATTCCGAACCAGAAACTGCTGACCCTGGTAGACAAGAGTACGCCGGTGCTGGAGGCGTTCAAGGTGGCCGATGACGTCCTGCGTCAAGCCATTAAAGGCATTACCGACGTCATTACGACTCCCGGCTTGGTCAACGTGGATTTTGCCGACGTGCAAACGGTTATGTCTTACAGGGGGAGAGCGGTCATGGGGATGGGGGTGGCCAGGGGGCTGAATCGTGCCAGGGAAGCAACCCAGCAAGCGATTACGAGCCCGCTGTTGGAAGAGAATGGTATCGAGGGAGCCAAAGGGTTGCTGTTGAACATCACCGCCAGCATGGATCTGTCCCTGCATGAGCTCGATGAAGCGTCAACCATTGCGAAAGAAGCCGCGGACCCCCAAGCCAATATTATCGTCGGACACGTGGTCGATCCGGGATTGGGAGACGAGGTCATCATCACCGTGATCGCAACCGGATTTCAACAACAGCAAGACCTCCTCCGAACAATGCCGGTCGCGAATCCGGAAGTACAAGAACGGTCTCGTCTCCCTGTGCCTCCGGTCTCCCATCCAGTTTTGACCATGGCAGGGAAGGCTTCCATGGACGGATCGGCCGACGACCTGGATCGTCCGGCATTTATACGACGAGGGGAATCGGATTCGAGAATCGAACAGGGTAATTTGTTGGTGGATGAGGATTGGGAAATTCCCACGTTTTTGCGCAGGAGAGCCGATTAACGGGTTGGGAGAAAGGAGGGCAGGAAGAATGGTCCTGGTTGCGGAACCTCCGACACGTAAACCGATGCTTCCCTTTACAAGTTGGTCTTTTGGGCGGGTGAGCCAGCGTGCCTTGCATTTCTTCGGGACGCGTTATGGGCCGGAGTATGGACGTATGAACGGAGAACAGGGGACGGTGAAGGCCGGGGGGTCCGACTATCCGCTGGTCGTCTCCATCCGCCAGGTCCATGGGACGGACGTGTTGAGCATTGATCGTCCTTTGAAGGCGGGCCAAACGTTTTTCGGCGGCCATGACGCCGTGCTCACCAATCAAGCCGACACGTTGTTGACCGTCCACACCGCTGATTGTGTTCCCGTGTTGCTGCTGGATGCCTCGCGTGGCGTGATTGGGGCCGTGCATGCGGGCTGGCGCGGGGCGGTGCATGGTATTGTGGCGAAAAGCGTGCGGAACATGATGGAACAGTTCGGCGCCGGCTTGGCCTCGCTTCACGTGGCGATTGGGCCGTCGGCCGGGTCATGCTGTTATGAAGTCGATACGCCGGTGATGGACCGGCTGCCACCGGATGCGCTCGGGGACCCGACTATTCTCAGACGAACCGGTCCCGGGACCGGCCGCTTGGATTTAAAAAAATTCATTCAGTGGCAAGCCCTGTCACTCGGTCTTGCCGAAGACCATATCCATATCGTGGATCTCTGCACGATCTGTCGTCCGGATTTGTTTTTCTCCTATCGCCGGGAAGGAAAAGTACACGGTAGTATGATCAACGGGATTATGTTGAGGAACCTCTGATTAATTAGAGGTTCCTTGAGGTAATGAAGAAGATTTCGGGTATTCTTCTTTCAGGGACGTAGCGTTGGATGACCTCTCGACGAAGATTCAGGCGACACGGGATCGAATTCGCCGCGCGGCGGAACGCGCAGGGAGGGACCCGTCTGACGTGCGATTGGTTGCGGCGACCAAATACGTCGAAGCATCACGGGTCCTTGATGCCATCCGGTTTGGTTTGACCATCTGTGGAGAAAACCGCTGGCAGGAAGCACGGGCCAAGATGCAAGCAGTGGGTGAACGTGGGGACGTCGAGTGGCACTTCATCGGCCGGCTTCAGCGACGAAAACTCAAGTGGCTGGTAGGTCGATTCAACCTCATTCATTCCGTGGAATCCCTGGAGCAGGTTGAGGAGATTCAACGACGGGCCCATGAACGACACACCTCCCAAGCTATCCTGCTCGAAGTCAACGTGGGAGGCGAAGAATCCAAAGGCGGGTTTTCGCCCGACGCGTTGCCGGAGGCCGTCTCGCAAATCGACGCCTTTCCGTCCGTGTGCGTGCAAGGGCTCATGACGGTTCCTCCGTGGAATCCGGACACCGAACTGATACGGCCGTATTTCCAACGACTCAAACTGTTGGCCGAACTGCTCAGCAGTCTGCCATTGCAGCGCGTTCGTATGCGCGAACTCTCCATGGGCATGTCCAATGATTTTGAAGTCGCGGTCGAGGAAGGTGCGACGTTGGTTCGCGTCGGCACCGCGCTGTTCGGGGCACGACGGCAGCCGGTGCCGTGACCCGTCGGGAATCACGAAACGAGACACGGAAGGCGACGTGCGTTATGAGGAGAAGAGACCATGTTCGTCGCAGGTAATATTTTGCAAGGGTTGGCCTATGTCCTGGATACGGTCCTGTTCCTGTATATGTGGCTGATTATCATCCGGGCCCTGATTTCATGGGTGAATCCTGATCCGTGGAATCCGATCGTTCAGTTCCTCATGAGGGCGACCGACCCGGTCCTGATCGTTATCAGACGCAGGGTGGGTATACTCGGAGGCATCGACGTCTCGCCCATTTTGGCTATTTTGCTGATTATGTTTTTGCAATATGCCGTGGTCCAAACTATTCGGGACATTGGTTTGAGGTTGCATTGACGCCCGGCGATAGCCAGCCCCACTTCTCATGCAACTCCAATCTTTTTTCCCCTCCTTTGTAAGGAGGGGCAAGGGGAGGTAGAGGGGGAGGAAAAGAACGCGAGTGGATTCCATCCTCCGTGCATTTCAGCAAGCCGTCCACGAACGGGTCTTCCCTGGTGCGGTGGCCCTGGTGAGGTCTCGCGGAACCGTCGTGTTTCACGAAGCCGTGGGAACTTACGGAGTTTCACCCGACGACCAGCCGGTTCGCCTGGAGTCGATCTATGACTTGGCTTCCTTAACCAAACCGCTGGCCACGAGCACGGCCATGTTGTGTTTAGTCCAGGATGGGCACCTGCACCTGGATCAGTCTGTGTCTCAATGGGCGGACGAGTTGCGGGGGAGCCCGTTTGCCGGCGTCGATCTCCGGCAACTGCTCTCGCATCAAGCGGGGCTGCCAGCGTGGCGACCCTATTATGAACAATTGGCGCCCTCGGGGTTGCCGCCCCGGAATGAAGAAGAACGACGACAACGCGTGCACGCGTTGCTGAACGCCATCGCGTCCGAACCAATCGAATACCAGCCGGGGAGTCAAGGCCTGTACAGTGACCTGGGGTTTATGGTGCTTGGCGAGATCGTCGAACGGTGTGCAGGGACGTCCTTGGCGGCCTATTGCCGGCGGAGAATCTATGAGCCCCTGGGCATTTCGTCCTTGGCGTTTCCCTGTCGCGAGGAAGCGATAACGGAGGACCCGACACTCGTCGTCCCCACGGAACGGGAACGTTGGAGAAATCGGTTGCTGTGCGGAGAAGTGCATGATGAAAACGCGTACGCGTTGGGGGGCTGCGCCGGCCACGCCGGGCTGTTCGGAACGGCTCACGCCGTCGGCCAACTTTCTGCCGCGTGGCTTCAGGCGGTACAAGGCCGTGATGGGGTCTTGAGTGCTGCTCTTTCGAAACAGTTTACTCATCGCCAATCCGATACGTCTTCTTGGGGGCTGGGCTGGGATACCCCTTCTGCCCCCTCATCCTCGGGTACGCGATTTTCGTCACGGGCATTCGGGCACGTGGGGTTTACGGGCACGTCTCTCTGGATCGATCCGTCCTGCGACCTTGAGGTGATTATTTTGTCCAATCGAGTGCATCCGACCCGAACGAATCCGGCCATCAAGGCGTTCCGTCCGCAGATTCACGATGCGATCCATCAGGAATGGGGTGGGAGATGAGGACCAGGGAACGCCGTGCGCACTCCGTTCGAGAAGGAAACGGGTCAGTCGGGATACTCAACCCACGTTTCTTTTTCAGCGAGATATTTTTGACCCTTGAAATTCAACCGCGTCCGCATGTGTGTGAAGCCCAGATGACGAAGTTTATCCACGATGTCCGTGATGGCGCCGCCCACGGTCTGGTGAACGCCGCTTTCCGTTACCAGGGCTTCGTAGGTCATCGTGGCCGTGTAGCCGCGATTCACGTGTTTGATCGGCACGAGACGGTTAAAATAGCGATCGCTGGGATCGGTGCCTTCCAACTGGTGCTTCTCGATTACGGCGTTTCGTAACCGGAATGACAACGGCAAGGTACTCATACGGATGGATCCTTTCGGTTCATTTTCATAGGCGATGATTATAGGGGGGACAACTGGAACCTTCAACCATGTCATGCGATCGGGTTTGTGCTTAAAGCCGTAGGCCTGAGAAAAATGGCTGTGCTTAGGTTGACTTACTCACGTCTCACCCTTAGTCTTGTTTCATTAAGGAGGTTACCCGTGATTTCTAAGCAAGGGCCAGGTACGGATGTCATGGATGCACGTTTCTCCATTGGCGGCGTGGTTCCGCTGAACATACCCAATAGTCTGACCATACTCCGGATCTTGTTGATCCCGCTCATTGTCGGGTTATTGATCTACGAGCACGTGGAGTATGCCTTGGTGACGTTGATAATCGCGGCCCTGACCGATGCCCTGGATGGTACAATTGCTCGTATGGCGAATCAGAAAACGCGGTTCGGGGCCTACCTCGACCCGCTGGCGGATAAGCTGTTACTCATGACGACGTTTGTGACGTTTTCGCTCTTGGACATGGTGCCGGTGTGGAGCGTCATCTTAGTGGTGAGTCGCGATGCGATTTTACTCACTGGTACGCTGCTGGCCCATCTCACCGGTACGGCCATCGATGCTTCGCCCACGGTGTTGGGTAAGGCCACGACCTTGTTTCAGGTAAGCTATATGATCCTGGTTCTCGCCTTGATTTCCCAAGATCTAGATCCCGTTTTGCTGTTCCCCCTGTTGTTGTCGATGAGTCTGCTGACCGTTCTTTCCGGTATGCACTATATTTTCCGCGGTGTGAAGCAGTTGAACAACGCGGAGGATTGATAAGGAATTCCACGTTTAGGAACCTCTGATTTATTGTGATAGCGGGATGCAGGGCAAGGCGTCCCGGAGCGAAACCCGAAGCTTATCAAACGAGATAGGTGAGGGTTGAGCGAGGACACAACGCAGCCCTGCGCCCGATAGCGCGGTAAATCAGAGGTTCCTTTATTCCACGTTTCGTAGCGGGGTCTCTATGCTGCACACCCGGCTGGGTCAATTACTGCTTGATGCCGGATGTGTGACCGCTGCTCAATTGCGAGAAGCGTTGGCTCAACAGCAGGAGACTCGCCAACCTCTCGGCCAAATCCTCTGTGAACGGCAGGTCATTTCCGAAGAAACGTTGCTGAAGTTTCTGGGCCAGCAGTATGGATTGGCCACGGCGTATCCCTTTCCTTCCGATGTCGCTCCGCAGCTTGCGAATTGCGTTCCCCAGGCCTGGGCCCGGCAACACGTGGCTGTACCGGTGAATCAAGCCGGCCGCCGGTTGACGGTCGCCCTGGCTGATCCGGCCAACCTGCACGTGTTGGATGAAGTACGATTTCGGACCGGATTGCAGGTGATTCCGGTGGTCGCGCTGGAATCTGATATTCGCCAATGCTTGCAGGCGTTGTACCAGGGTCAGGATGACGGTCGACACGACGGTTCATCCGCACCGGCGAACACGTATGACGCCGCTGCCCCTGCCCGCGCTGCCTCTCATTCCAACGAGGGCGAGTCCCGCGCTCACACCGTCGATTCAATCCTGCAATCCGAAGAAATGACGTCGTTGTTGGACAAGGCGTCGTCGAGCCTGCGGTACGCACAGCCGGAAGCCGGAACCGAGGCCGTGGTTGAAGAAGAGTCTCCAGTTGCCCGGTTGGTACAGACGATTCTTGAACGCGCGGCCGGCACGGGCGTGAGTGACGTGCATTTGGAACCCGATGAGGGCGGCGTGCGCGTGCGGTTCCGGCTGGACGGCGTCTTACATACGGCGATGACCTATTCCCTGGGACTACGGAACGCCGTGATTTCTCGACTCAAAATCCTTTCGCACCTGGATATTGCCGAACGCCGCCTGCCGCAGGATGGGCGTATGACGTTGGAGTTGGGAGGACAGCGGATCGTCGACGCGCGTCTTTCGGTTTTGCCCTCCTTGCACGGAGAAAAAGCCGTGCTTCGATTGCTGAACAGGGCGGGGCAACTGGTCGAACTGGCGGCTTTGGGGTTGGATGCGACCGACACCGAAACCTTCCTCACGGCTTTGGAACGCCCGCATGGGATGATCCTGGTGACCGGTCCGACGGGGAGCGGAAAGACCACGACGCTGTACGCGGCGCTGCAAGCGTTGAACACGCCCGACGTGAATATTGTCACGGTTGAAGATCCGGTTGAATATCATTTCACCGGCATCACGCAAGTCCAGATCAAGGAAGAGATCGGTCTGGGGTTTGCCCGGATCTTACGGGCCTTCCTGAGGCAGGATCCGGATATCATGATGGTCGGTGAAATCCGGGACTTGGAGACCGCGCAAATAGCGATCCGGGCTGCGCTGACCGGGCATCGGGTGCTGTCCACGTTGCACACCCATGATGCGGTTCGGGCGGTGACGCGGTTACTCGATATGGGCGTTGAACCTTTTATGGTGGCGTCGTCGGTCAGTGTCATCGTAGCGCAGCGACTCGTGCGTCGAATTTGCCCGGACTGTCAAAGGCCTGATGACCGGTTTTCGATACAACAGCTTCGCGAGGCAGGGTTCACCTGTGCGGAGGTGACATCCATCGCCCCGATGCGCGGCCAAGGCTGTGTCGCGTGCCATGGGACAGGTTATAAAGGGCGCATCGGTCTGTTTGAGGTTTTGCCGGTCTCAGACCAGTTTCGATCCCGGGTCCTTGAACGCCAGACCGCGGAGCAACTCAAACAGCAAGCCCTGGCAGACGGCTTGAAAACCATTCGACGAAGCGGTTTGGATAAAATCAAGCAAGGGCTGACCACGATGGAAGAGGTGGTGAGCGTTTCCACCGAGGATTGAACCCGGGAGGAGAACTCCCTTTTCTTGAGCCATACCAGATCATGCCGACGTTCGTTTATCGCGTGAAAAACCGGCAGGGAGAAGTTCTGCAAGGAGAGTTGGAGGCCGTGGACCAAGGCGCCGCGCTACGAGCCCTTCGCCAGCAGGATCTTTTTGTGACCCGCATCCGGGAAAAGCCCGGCTTCTCTACCAAAGGGTGGTCCTTTCCGGGGACAGCTCGCGTCTCTCAAAACGACTTGCTGGTGTTGACCTATCAACTCGAAGCCTTGATCAAAGCCGGAGTGCCCCTTGCGCAGAGTCTCGACATGCTGGCGACACAAGCCTCGTCTTCGGCGTTGCAAACCGTGCTCCGTGCCGTCAAGCAGGAAGTCAAGTCGGGATCACCCCTGGCCGATGCGCTTCAGGGTCACCCCACGGTGTTCACGTCCTGGTACGTCAGTATGGTCCAAGCCGGAGAGGAAAGCGGAACCTTGAACCAGACCTTCGGCCGGCTGGCCGAGCACCTGGACAAGGTGGTGCGGCTCAGGCAACAGGTGAAGCTGGCGTTGGCGTATCCCCTGTTGGTGGTCATCGTGGCTTTGCTCGTGCTCTGGGTGTTGCTCATTTGGGTGATCCCCATGTTCGCCACGATGTTTGCCGATTGGGGCGACGCGCTGCCTTGGCCCACGGCCGTAGTGTTGGGGTTGAGTCGATGGCTCCAGGAACAATGGGTGTCGGTACTTCTCGGTGTCATCGGTTTGGGGGTAGGAGGACGCCTGTGGGCGAAGACCCGGTCCGGGCAACGGATGATCGAAGACGTCGTGCTTCGCGTGCCGTTGCTGGGGAAACTGCGGCGAAACGTGGCCGTGGTTCACGTCGCGCGCACGCTCAGTGTACTCCTGGGCAGCGGCGTGCCGATTTTGCGCAGCCTGGAAATCGCCCAAAAGGTATCCGGGTTGCAACGCATGGTACGGGCATTGGAGGAAGCGCGATCGAGTATTCGCGAGGGACATACCCTGGCCGACCCGTTGGAGCGGTCCGGGATGTTTCCCCGCCTGGTCTCCAACATGGTCGGGGTCGGCGAAGCCACGGGCAGTCTCGATACGGCCTTGGGAAACGTCGCGGACCTCTTCGAGCGTGAAGTGGACCGCGACGTCGCCGCATTCACCGCCGTCCTGGAGCCGCTGATCATCGTTGTATTGGGGATCGGCATCGGGTTTATTGTGGTGGCCATGTACCTGCCGATTTTCTCGATGCCTTCCGTATTCGACTGACTCCTCGGAGAAGGAGGCCGTCCCGTCGTTGCGGACGAGTCCGGCAGGTTGGTAAGGAACCTCTGATCCCCGATTAAGAACGTCGAGGACAGGTTTATTTGTGATAGCGGGATGCAGGGCAAGGCGTCCCGGAGCGAAACCCGAGGCTTATCAGAGAGATAGGTGAGGGTTGAACGAGGACACAACGCAGCCATGCGCCCGATAGTGCAATAAATCAGAGGTTCCGTAAGAGTGCCTCATGGGTAACGTAGATCAATCCCTGCTGGTCCATCCGCCGGCCAAGGTCAACCTCATTCTCAAGATTTTCGATCGACTGCCCAATGGGTATCATGCCCTGTGGTCGTTCATGCAAACGGTCGGGGTGACTGATGAATTGACGATTCGGGTCACGGACGCGTTTGAAGGGGTTCGCCTTGAATGTTCGGACACAACCCTGCCGGTGTCGACGGGCAATCTAGCGTATCGTGCCGCCGAACTGGTGTTGGAACGGGCAGGCGTCTCCACGGGTGTGGCCTTGAAATTGGTCAAGAGGATTCCGGTCGAGGCTGGGCTTGGCGGCGGGAGCAGTGACGCCGCGGCGACGATCATGGGCCTCAATCGTCTGTTGGGTCTCGGCTGGACCAACGGCGACATGGCCGCCTTGGGACAGATCCTGGGCAGCGACGTGCCCTTTTTCATGGAAGCGCCGACGGCCGTGGTGCATGGCTGGGGCCAGCGGATCATTCCGAAAACCTTGGACGGCGTCCGGTGGGTCGTGCTGGTGAATCCGGGGTTTCCGATCAACACGGCTCAGGCCTTCAGGCGTCTGGATGAGGTGCGGCAGACGGTCCCTGCCCTGCCCGAAGTCCTGGAATCGGTTGAATGTGCGTCTTCCGTATCCTGGAGCGGGATACTGGCTTGGATGGAGAACGATTTTGAGACCACCCTGATCGACGACTACCTCGTATTGGCCGACATCAAGCGCACCTTATTGACCATGGGAGCAGAGGGGGCGCTATTATCGGGCAGTGGAGCCACCGTGTTCGGCGTGTTTCAGGATCAGGCCGAGGCCATCCGTGCCAAAGAGGTCTTCTCCGAGGAATCGGAGTATTGGATTGCCGTCGGCCCTTCTCTTCAGGGTGGTCTATTGGAGCGGGTCTCGAACGCTGGTGCGCCGTCTCCGGACGCGGCCGGCAAGACCGGGGCGAAACAGTCGGGTTGTTGACAACCATACGAGGATGCCCTAAATAATAGTGATCCGGGATTTTCTCCCGTTTTCCCCTGACAGATCCCGCTTGCGACCGCGGGGATACGCTTCGCACGCTGGAATAGCGCTCATGACCGATGACCTGAAACTGTTTGCCGGAAACTCCAATTCGCTTCTGACCAACGAGATCAGCGACTATATGGGCGTGCCGTTGTCTCAGGCGGTGGTCTCGACCTTCAGCGACGGCGAAATCCGCGTAAAAATCGAAGAAAACGTGCGAGGGGCGGACGTGTTCGTCATTCAGTCCTGCTGTCACCCGGTCAATACGTCCGTCATGGAACTGTTGATCATGTTGGATGCGTTGAAACGGTCGTCCGCCTATCGGATTACAGCCGTGATTCCATACTTCGGCTATGCACGCCAGGATCGAAAAGACCAACCACGGGTGCCGATCAGCGCCAAGCTGATGGCTGATCTGATTACCACGGCGGGGGCGCATCGAGTGCTGACCATGGATTTGCACGCCGGGCCCATTCAAGGGTTTTTCAATATTCCAGTCGACCATCTGTATGCCAGGCCGGTCCTATTGGACTACGTCAAAAAAAGTCACTTGCAGGACGTGGTCGTGGTTTCGCCTGATGCCGGTGGGGTCGAACGTGCCCGGGCTTTTGCCAAACGATTGGACGCGAACCTGGCGATCGTCGATAAGCGTCGGGAGGGACCCAACCAGGCCCAAGTGATGAATATTATCGGAGACGTGCGGGATCGCCACGTCTTATTGCTGGACGACATGATCGATACGGCCGGTACGATCGTGGAAACGGCCAACGCCTGTGTTGAGAAAGGGGCCTCCATGGTTTGGGGCGTGTGTACCCATCCGGTGTTGTCCGGTCCCGCGATCGAACGAATTGAACAATCCGCGCTGGCGCAAGTGGTGGCCACGAATTCGATTGCCCTCCAGGGCAAAGATCAGGTATGTTCAAAAATTCGGATTCTGTCGATCGCGCCCCTTCTGGGGGAAGCCATCAAGCGAATCCATAAGGAGCAATCAGTCACCTCGTTGTTCGACTGATTCCTTGGCATGAAAATAGTCAACGGCCCCGAATCTGTCATTGATACGAAAATAACCGCTTTTGTCATTCCCGACGTTAGTAATCGGGAATCCAGTGTCTTTTGTCTTCACGGACGAAGAACAAAACAAAGACCCTGGATCCTCGATTAAAAATGTCGAGGATGACAGATTGGAAAGGCGTCCCCCTTTTCATCCCTTTTGGTATTTGGCAAGAAGACTTGTACAATAGCAGCCTGAAGACATAAAGGAGCATTATGGAGTTCGTCGCTGAAGCCACCATCAGAACGCAATCGGGAAAAGGGGCGGCCCGTCAAATCCGCCGGAACGGACAGATCCCCGCCGTGTTGTACGGTCAGGGGACGTCACGGTTGATTCAACTGGAACCCAAGTCGATTCAGCATATCCTGGTGACCCAGGCCGGGAGTACGGGGCTCATTTCCTTGACGATTCAAGGGGACGAGCAGGCACCACAACGAACCGCCGTCATTCAAGACGTGCAACGGGACCCTCTGGATGGATCGCTGTTGCACGTGGATTTATTGGAAGTGTCGATGGATAAGCCGGTTCGCGTGAAAGTCCCGGTCCACATGACGGGGGGCGTGCCCATTGGGGTCAAGCGTGACAAGGGCGTCATGCATCAATCGATGAGAGAAGTCCATATCGAATGTCTGCCCAACGTCATTCCTGACCAAATCGACGTGGACGCATCGGCCCTGGAAATCAATCAGGGCATTCACGTCCGGGACCTGCGGGTCGCCGAGGGCATCAGGATTCTGGACGATCCCGAGGGCATGGTCGTCAACGTGACCGTGCCGATTTCCGAGGAGAAATTGTCCGCCATGCTGACGTCGGAAGCGTCGCCAATTGCCGAGGCTCCGGAACCCGAGCGTGCTGCCGAAGCACCTGCGGCCCCAGCCACACCCAGTGAACCCTCCAAATAACCCGCGCGTTATTGTCGGACTCGGGAATCCTGGCGTTGAGTATGCGATAACTCGTCACAACGTCGGACAACGGGTCGTGGCTCAAGCGGCGGTCGAGTGGTCGATTCCGTTACATTTCAACGGCCTCACGCAACGGGGCGTCGGTCGGCTCTACGGTCGCTCCGTTGTGCTGGCATTGCCTGCGACGTTTATGAATATGTCCGGTGAAGCCGTGGAGGAACTCGTCACGACGCATGACGTCCAAGCGCGGGACGTGATCGTGGTCCATGATGATTTGGACTTGCCCAGCGGGCGCCTGCGGATCAGGCCCGGAGGCGGAACAGGAGGGCATAAAGGCTTACAGTCCATCGTGATGGCCCTGGGAACCGAATCCTTCGTTCGTCTGAAAATCGGGATAGGCCGTCCGGTCCCGGAAGTGGACCCCGCCGATTTTGTGTTGGCCCCGTTTACGTCGGCAGAGTGGGCAGGCCTGCAACCCGTTCTGACGCGGGCGGTTGAAGGGTTGGCCTGTCTTGTGACGCACGACGTGGAGGCAGCGATGAATCGTTTTAATCGCCGCTTGCCGGCGTAAACCATGAGTCGGCAAGAGAGAAGTATCCGCGAAGCGTCGCGGTTTGACAGTACATTTTCCCCTGTGGTACCGTTTTTTCCCTTGTCACGAAGCTGGTGAAGGGCGATCAATCAGGATTCTTCGGAGAGAGGGTAGGGTGCGGTATGGCATGTTATGAATCAATATTTATTCTTCGCTCGTCGTTGGCCGATGATGAAGCCGAGGCGGTGATCGAAAAGATGAAATCCGTGTTGACGAAACACGGGGCGACGATCGTCAAAGCCGAGAATTGGGGAAAAAAGAAGCTCGCCTATGAAATCAAACATGACCGGCGTGGCACCTATATCCTTCTTCAGTTTGAATCGGCGCAAGAAAACGTAGTGAGTGAACTGGAACGGCTCTATCGACTGGAAGATTCGGTCATCAAATTCCTGACCGTGCGTGTGGAAGAGGAAGCGTTGCAGGCGGTGGCGGCTGAAGAACAGGGAGAGTCCGAAAGTGGTGGGATTCAATAAGATCATTCTCATCGGGAACCTGACGCGAAACCCTGAACTTCGATACACTCCCAGTGGGACCCCCGTCGCCAATTTCGGGCTGGCCGTCAACCGACGGTTTCGACAGGCCGATGATCAAAAAGAGGAAGTGTGTTTCGTTGATATCGTGGTCTTCGGCAAGCAAGCCGAGCATTGCGGCCAATACCTGAGCAAGGGGGACGTCGCCATTATCGATGGCCGACTCCAGCAGCGACGGTGGGAAACGGAAGACGGACAACGCCGAAGCAAGCATGAAGTGGTGGCGCAATCGGTCACGTTTGGCCCGAAAAAACAGAGTCACGCCGGTGAGCCCGGAGGCGGAGAAGAAGAATATCCGCACGATCATTCTTACGAGTCGGAAGAGTACGCATAAATCTGGAATACGAGGAGAACACCTACGTGGAACGAGGGAGGCTTTTTCAGCGACGGCGCGTTTGCCGGTTTTGTCACGAGACCACGCCCTTGGATTATAAGGATCTGAGCCTGTTGCGTAATTTTTTGACGGAACGTGGACGTATTATCCCGAGACGGATATCGGGAAACTGTATGCGGCACCAGCGAAAGCTCACGATCGCGATCAAACGTGCCCGTAGTATTGCCCTGTTGGCTTTTGCCGAAGAGCGGTAAGGGCGGGAGAGCCACCGTGACGTTGCGGTTCCCGTCTGCATTCCCGTGTTAAGGGAGATTCCGGGGAACGTGGCCTCGCTCAGCTTCAGCGTGAAAGATGTGCCTCCGGAAGGCACGCGTGTCGCCTGCGTTGTCGGGAAAGAGGATTTGCAGTTAGACGAGAGCGATCCCGGCATACAAGACGTACTTGCGTTGACGGCAACGATCCAGGCCGGAGAGACAGATTTTCTGGTGGAGGGCGAGTTGAACGGCCTGCTCCTCCATGAATGTGTCCGTTGTCTTGAAACGTTTGCCTCGCCGTCGGACCTTTCGTTTCGGGCCGTGTACCAGGACTCGGGACGCCGGCGGTCGAAAGAAGTGGAAGCTGCCCCCGGGGATTCGAGGGCTGAAGAGACGGACTCCCATTTGGTCGTTGAACAACGGATTGAATTGCAAGAGATGCTTCGCGAGCAACTCATTCTTTCCATCCCGATGCAACCCCTCTGTTCAGAGGGGTGTCAAGGCCTATGTCAGGTGTGCGGGCAAAATCTGAACGTGCAGTGGTGCGGGTGCAAGGAGGTCAAAACGGAGTCTCCTTTTGCGATCCTGCAAGCTGCCTTCAAGCAGTCACGGAAACCGTTGGCGTAAGTGACGCGCCGAACGGACGAACGTGGGTCGTTTCCGTGACGTGAGGAGAACACAATGGCAAATCCCAAACATCGACATTCCAAGTCCAGGCGGGATAAACGGCGTACGCACAAAAAACTCGGCATGCCGAGTTTTTCCATTTGTCCGCAATGTCACGAACGTATGTTGCCTCATCGGACCTGCCTGTCGTGCGGTTACTACAAACGGATAGCGATCATCGCGATTCAGGAAAGCTAGGGAAGCGCTGATCCGGAATCGGCGGTTCCTGTACCTTCCCGATTGGAGGCTGGCGCACAATCCATGAAGATTGCCCTTGATGCCATGGGCGGGGACCATGGCCTGAGTCCCGTCGTCGAAGGCGCCCTCCAAGCCCTCAAAGAGCTTGACGTCGAATTAATCCTCGTCGGTCACGAAGACTCACTCCGCCCTGAATTGGAACGCGTGCAGTGCACGGACTCGCGCGTGACGATCCACCACGCCTCCCAGACTGTGGATATGCATGAATCTCCCGCGCAAGTGGCGAGGAAAAAACGCGACTCGTCCATCTGGGTGGCAACCAACCTGGTCAAGACCGGCGAAGCCCAGGCGGTGGTGAGCGCCGGCAATACGGGCGCCGCCATGGTCTCGGCTTTTTTTCTGCTCGGGACCATCAAGGGTGTTGAACGACCGGCCATTGCGGCCACCTTGCCGACTATACGGGGCACGGCCATCATGTTGGACGTCGGGGCGACGGTCGATTGTTCCGCCCAACAGTTGCATCAGTTTGCCATCATGGGCCATGAGTATGCCAAACACCTCATGGATATCGCGCAGCCTCGCGTGGGACTCCTCAGTATCGGGGAGGAAGCGACCAAAGGGAATGAAGTGACGAAAGAGGCGTTTCGCCTGCTCAAGGAAAGTTCCTTGAACTTCATCGGAAACGTCGAAGGTAAGGACGTCTACAGCGGAACAGCCGACGTGATCGTGTGTGACGGGTTTCTGGGCAACGTGTCGCTGAAAATCTCCGAAGGCCTGGCTGAAGCCATGAAGAAGATCCTCATGAGTGAAGTCATGAATTCGACCCTGGGCCGCTTGTCGTTGGCCTTTATGACGGGTCCGCTCATGCGGTTGAAACGACGGACGGATTACGCCGAATTCGGCGGCGCCCCGCTTCTGGGCGTGAATGGGGTGTGCATGATTTGTCATGGCCGGTCTTCGGCCAAGGCCATTAAAAACGCGATCGGGCGAGCGAATGTCTTGGCCCAGGGCCGGCTGATCGACCTGATCCAACGTGATATTGCCGAAAGTCTGACCTCACCGATGACGCCCAGCCCGCAAATGGCCTGTGAATGAGAAGCCGGATACTCGGGACGGGGTCCTATGCTCCCAAACAGGTGTTGACCAATGCCGACCTCGAAGCCATGGTGGAGACGTCGGATTCATGGATCGTAGAACGCACGGGTATTCGCGAACGACGCGTGGCCGCCCCCGATGAAGCCTGTTCGGACCTCGGCGTGCTGGCGGCGCAGCAGGCGTTGGCAGACGCTAACGTCCAGGCGGCCCAACTCGATCTGATTCTGGTGGCCACCTGTACCGGGGATTTCCCTCTTCCGTCCACCGCGTCCTTGATTCAACACCGGCTTGGCGCCGGGAAAGCCGCGGCCTGCGATATTTCCGCAGCGTGCTGCGGGTTTGTGTATGGCCTGTCGGTGGCCGATGCCTTCGTGAGGACGGGGCACAGGTACGTGCTGGTCATCGGGTCGGAAGTGATGTCGTCCATCACGGATTGGACGGACCGGAACACCTGTGTCCTCTTCGGGGATGGAGCGGGCGCCGTGGTTTTGGGGCCGACGGAAGGAGAGCGGGGCGTCCTCTCCCTCCATTTGCACGCAGATGGGCGGTTCTCCGATTTGATTTGCGTGCCGGGCGGTGGGTCGAGTCTCACTCCGTCGGAACGCGTGTTGGCTGAACGCCTGCATTGCGTCAAAATGCGCGGCAATGAAACCTTCAAGATTGCCGTCAAAACCATGGAAGAGGCCATACGCGAGGCAGTCGCGGCGCATGGCTTGGGCATCGACGATATTGATTGCCTGGTGCCTCACCAGGCCAACGTTCGAATTTTACGCGCCGTCGGGCAACGCATCGGGTTGCCTCCGGATCGGATCATGATCAACGTCGACCGGTACGGCAACACCTCTGCCGCGTCAATCCCGTTGGCCTTGGACGAAGCCGCCAAAAATGGAACGATCAGAGAAGAAAGCCTGGTGGTCATGGCGGCGTTTGGGGCGGGTCTGACGTGGGCCTCCGGGGTAATACGATGGTAGAGGAGCCTAGAAAGGATCAGATATGACTACGGATGAAAGACCAGGAGAATGGGCGTTGGTCCTGGGTGCGTCGAGCGGATTCGGCAGGGCCGTGGCACTGGAGTTGGCGGCGCTCGGCATGAATATCGTGGGCGTGCATTTGGACCGAAAATCCACGCTCCCGGACGTGGATCGTCTCGTGGCGGATATCCATGCCCGCGGTAGGGAAACCCTCTTTTTCAACGTCAACGCCGCGGACGCGGAGAAGCGCCGGGAAGTCGTCGACGCCGTTGAAGCGCGATTCCGGGCGCATGGTGAACCGGCGACGATTCGCGTGTTCCTTCATTCCCTGGCCTTCGGAACGTTGCGACGGTTCGTCACCGAAACGCGTGCCGATGCCGTGAGTAAAGCCCAGGTCGAGATGACGCTGGATGTCATGGCCAACAGTTTGGTGTATTGGGTGCAGGAGTTACTCGCGCGGGGACTCATGGGGTACGGCGGACGAATTTTTGCGATGACCAGCGCGGGCGGCGCGCGGGTATGGGCAACCTATGGAGCAGTCTCCGCGGCAAAAGCGGCCCTGGAATCCCACGTTCGCCAGCTTGCGCTCGAATTGGCTCCCATGGGGATTACGGCGAATGCGATCATGGCCGGCGTCACCGATACCCCGGCCTTGCGGAAAATTCCGGGATCGGACGAGATGATCACGATAGCCCAACGGAAGAATCCCTCGGGTCGCTTGACCACGCCGCAGGACGTGGCGGAAGCCATCGGCTTGCTGAGCCATCCCCAGTCGCATTGGATGACCGGCAACGTCATCTGTGTGGATGGCGGCGAGTTCATCGTTGACTGACCGCCCCGGGTCCGTTCGCGCCCGCGGGCGTTTTTATCCGTTGACTTTCCCAACGGTTTCACTCATACCTTAACTATGGAACCTCTGAGTTATTGTGATAGCGGGATGCAGGGCAAGGCGTCCCGGAGCGAAACCCGAGGCTTATCAGAGAGATAGGTGAGGGTTGAGCGAGGACACAACGCAGCCATGCGCCCGATAGTGCAGTAAATCAGAGGTTCCCTATTTATGTCCGACCCAATCGCATTCCTATTTCCCGGCCAAGGTTCGCAGGCCGTCGGGATGGGGCAAGCGTGGCGTGAGGCGTATCCGCAACTCATGGCCTTGTTTGAGGAGGCCAACTCGATCCTGGGATACGACCTTCAGGCCCTGTGTTTTGAAGGGCCGGCAGAACAGCTCAATCGAACGGAATATACCCAACCCGCGTTGCTGGTGACCAGCCTTATTGCCTGGCGGGCCTTGGGTTCGCGTCTCCAGCCCTCCGCTGTGGCGGGGCACAGTTTGGGCGAATATTCGGCCGTCGTGGCCGCGGGCGGGCTTTTGTTTCCGGACGCCGTAGCGTTGGTGCATAAACGGGCGCGATACATGGAAGAGGCCGTCCCCTCAGGGAGCGGGTTGGTCGTGGCCCTGCTCGGGTTGGCAGGCGAAGTCGTCAAGGACATTTGTCGTGAGGCTCAATCCGTGGGCGTCGTGGCTGCGGCGAATTTCAACTCTCCGGGTCAGGTGGTGATCGCGGGTGAAAAAGCCGCGGTGGAACGGGCGATTGAGTTGGCCAAAGTGCAAGGGTGCCGGAAAGCCATTCCGTTGCCCGTGAGCGTACCGGTTCATACGTCCTTGATGCAGCCGGCCGCGGACCGGCTGGCCCCGCACGTTCACGCGGTGCAACTATCCGATTTGACCGTGCCGCTCTTTAACAACGTCGAGGCACGTCCATTGGTCCGCGCCGAAGAGGTGCGTCGTTCCCTGATTCGCCAGTTACCCTCCTCCGTGTTATGGGAGCACACCATTCGCGCGATGTGGGAGCAGGGTATTCGGACGTTTATCGAGATCGGACCGGGGATGGTGTTGACCCGTGTCGCCAAGCGTATTGTGCCGGAGGCGGAATTACATCATATTCAGGACCCGGAGTCCCTGGAAAAGACCTTGACGACCCTACATCGTTGACGGTAAGAGCAGTTCCCGAAAGACAAGAAACGAGGGAAGCATGCTGGAAGGGAAAAAAGCCATTGTGACGGGCTCGGCGCAAGGCATCGGGCAAGCCATTGCGGAATGCTTTGCGAAAGCCGGAGCCGACGTGGCCGTGGTGGACCTGGAAGCCGACAGGTGCGCCGACACGCTACGATTGGTAGAGTCCCAGCAGGGGCAAGGGCTGGCGTTGTCGGCCAACGTGGCCCAGTGGGAAGCCGTCAAGGGGATGGTCGATCGCGTGATGAAGGAATGGGGGCGCGTGGACGTGTTGGTGAATAATGCGGGTATTACCCGTGACGGGTTGATCATGCGTATGAAAGAAGAGGATTGGAACGCCGTCCTTCAGGTCAATCTCACCGGGACGTTTTATTGTACCAAGGCGATTCTTGGTCCCATGACCAAACAGCGATCGGGACGGATTATTAACATGGCCTCGATCGTGGGGGCGATCGGGAACGCGGGACAGGCGAATTACGCCGCATCGAAAGCCGCGGTCATCGGGTTCACGAAATCCGTTGCTCGTGAATACGCAAGCCGGAACATCACGGTGAACGCGGTGGCCCCGGGATTTATCGACACGGCGATGACCCGGGCCTTGAACCAGGAGGTCAGGGACACCTTGTTGCAACAGATTCCTCTTGGTCGATTGGGTCAACCCGCCGAGGTCGCGGAAGCCGTCCGCTTTTTGGCATCGGACGCTGCAGGGTATATTACCGGACAGGTATTTCACGTGAATGGCGGGATGCACATGGCGTAACGTGAGGAAAGGTTTATATTGCCTCTGCCCACGGACAGGCACGGGGGCCTGTCCCTACACCAAAAGAGGGGAATAAAGGAGCCCCCTCTCCCCCACGAGGGAGAGGGCTGGGGTGAGGGGGGGCAACGAATGAGGGAAGATATAGATGAATGAATCATATTGTTTAACAGGAGGTGCGAAGGTCGATGGCCGCTGAAGAACGTATTCGAAAGATCATTGCAGAACAATTGGGTGTAGAAGAAGAAGACGTCGTCCCCGACGCGTCCTTTGTCGAGGACTTAGGGGCCGACTCTTTGGATACGGTCGAACTGGTGATGGCACTTGAGGAAGAATTCGACGTGGAAATTCCCGATGAAGACGCGGAAAAAATTCAAAAAGTTTCCCAAGCCATCGAGTATATCAAAGAGAAAACCTGATCCACGGCGCTCATGACCGAGTATCCCCCCCGTCGGCGCGTCGTGATTACCGGCCTGGGAGCCGTGACGCCCTTGGGAGTCGGTGTCGACAAAACCTGGCACGCCGTGTGTGCCGGAAAGTCGGGAATCGGCCCCGTCACGCGCTTTGATGCGTCCGGTTATCCCTGCCGGATTGCAGCCGAGGTCAAGGACTTCGACCCGGCCGATCACGTCGAAAAAAAAGAAATCAAGAAAATGGATACGTTCATCCAGTACGCCGTGGCCGCGAGCCAGGAGGCGGTGGATGACGCGGGAATCACGATCACGTCCGACGTGGCTGAACGGGTCGGGGTCTATATCGGGGCGGGCATCGGCGGCCTGCCGGCCATTGAGCAGTATCACAAGGTGCTCCAGGACAAAGGGCCGGGGCGCGTCAGCCCGTTCTTCATCCCAATGGTCATCGTCAATTTGGCTTCGGGCCAAGTGGCGATCCGGTTTGGAGCCAAGGGACCCAATTCGTGTGCCGTGACGGCTTGTGCCACGGGGAATCATTGCATTGGAGACGCCTGCCGGATCATTCAACGTGGGGAAGCGGACGTGATGTTGGCCGGCGGAACCGAATCCACGATTTGCGCGTTGGCCCTCGCGGGTTTCGCCGCGGCCAAGGCGTTATCACGTCGTAACGACGACCCGCAACGGGCGAGTCGTCCGTTTGACCGTGACCGGGACGGATTCGTGATCGGAGAAGGCGCCGGCGTGCTGGTGTTGGAAGAATTGGAGCACGCGCAACGGCGCGGCGCCAAAATCTACGGAGAACTGGCCGGCTACGCCATGACCAGCGATGCCTTTCACATCACCGCGCCTCCGGACGACGGCGCCGGCGCCGTGGATTGTATCGAGAAGGCCATTCGTGACGCGGGGATCCCGAAAACGACGATCGGGTACGTGAACGCACATGCGACCTCGACCTTTGCGGATAAGGTCGAAACGCAGGCGATCAAGACCGTATTCGGGCACCATGCCGCTAAACTGCCTGTGAGTTCCACGAAATCCATGCTCGGCCACCTCTTGGGCGCGGCCGGCGGGGTTGAAGCCGTGGTGACTACCCTGGCGTTGTATCATGGCCTGTTGCCGCCGACGATCAACCTGGAGAATCCTGATCCCGAGTGCGATCTCGATTATATCCCCGGGCAAGCCCGTCAGGTTCCCATCGACGCCGCGCTTTCGAATGCCTTTGGCTTTGGCGGAGTGAATGCTTGCCTGGTCATCAAGTCCACACGAGGGAACCAGGACGTTTAAATTCGCCCTTGGACGGAACCTGCCGAAATCCCGCTTTTTCCTGCCCTGAGCGAAGTCGAAGGGTAAGGGGATGTCAGGTGGGGTGTAGGGGCGACCGGCCGGGCGCCCCTACCAGAGAAACCCTCTACCTCCCCTCACCCCTCCTTACAAAAGAGGGGAA
>JAPPLK010000078.1 GCA_028819435.1 Nitrospira sp. | reverse complement strand
TCCCCCGCTTCCAGATAGTGTGTGGAGACGCCGTCCACCTCGAGGTGCCTGGAATGGATTTCGACCATTTTCCTCTCCCGGGAACCTGTCCGAACCGGCGGTCAGCGGACGAACTTGGTTCCGAAATTGCCGAGGTCGGCGCTTTCCTTGTCGGCCATCGCCCGGCTGCGTTCGGCGACTTCCGCCGGGTCCGACTTTTTGGTGAGTTCGCGCAGCCGCGGATAGACCTCGTCGGTATAGAGTTGCATCGACTTGAGCGCGTCGGCGTCGGACAGGAAGCCCGCCTGGCCCATGATTATCATGTGCCCGAAGCCGCCCGAATACTCCCAGAACGCCTTGATTTGCGCATAGACCTGGTCCGGCGTTCCGGCGAACACGTTGCCGCGTGCCATCTGCTGATCGAGGGTCGGATTGACCGGAATGCCGGGGCCAACGCCGCGCATCACGGCGGCGGCGACCGGAGGCTGGTAGTAGCCCGGCGGGTTCCGCCATTGCTCGGCGACCTTGTTGGCCTGCATGTACCACATCAGGTGGTTAGCGCCGTTCTCCGCCTCACGCTCGTTCTCGCCTACATAGCACAGGGCGAGATAAGCCAGGCGGTCGAACGGCGCAGGCTTGCCGTGGGCAGCGAGATAGGCATTGCGGTAGCCGCCGAAGATGCTCCGGATCCTCGGATAGCCGGCGAGAAAGACCGCGCCGACATAGCCGTGCTCGGCCACCGGCACCGCGGTCCCGGCGCTGCCCATGGTAATCCAGACCGGTGGGTGGGGCTGCTGCCACGGGCGCGGCCAGATATTGACTTGCCGATGGCGGTACCAGCGGCCCTCGAAGTTGAACGGGCCATCGTGGGTCGTCCATGCCTTGAGGATCAGGTCGTGAGCCTCCCACAGTCGTTCGGTTCCCTTGTAGGGCAGGATGTTCGCCGCCGCCGATTCGTAGGGCACGCTGCGCACGAAACCGCATTCGAGGCGCCCCTTTGAGATGACGTCGATCATCGCCATCTCCTCGGCGACGCGGACTGGCTGGTTGCGGTTGGGAAGCGGGTTTCCGAGGATCAGGAGCCGTGCCCGCTCGGTCTGGCGTGCGAGGATGCCGAGCATGATGGGGGCGGCAGGGACCATGCAGGTCGCGGTCTGGTGATGCTCGTTGACCATGATCCCGATGCCTAGCTCGTCCGCGGCGCACCACAGGTCGAGGTAGCGGTTGTAGAGCTCGCTCGCCTTTTGCGGATCGCAGTGAACGTTCGGCAGCTCAACGCGGATCGATGGGTAGCTGTTCTCGTCCGGGAGGTAAGGGTAGCAGTCCTCGGTAAACCACCAGCTCTTCATCGTCAGGTTCTCATGTCAGCTGGCGAACGCCAGCAGGGCGTCGACGAACCGGTCCGGTTGCTCCATGTGGGGGGCGTGGCCGGCTTCCTCGATTACGGTCATCGTCGCGCCCGGGATCATCGCGCAGAAACCGCGGCCGTAATCGACCGACACCAGGCCGTCGCTGGCTCCCCACATGAAATGGACCGGGATGGTGACCCGGTGGAGCCGTCCCGGAAGCTTGGGGTTGTGCATGTAGGGATCCCAGGTATAGACGCCCAGCGCCATGCGGTTGGCGGCAACGGTCTCGAGCTGCTCCTCGGACATGTCCGCGAAGCCGGGCATCATCGATGGGTCGTGGAACATGATCTCGGCGAGCCGTTTGCCGGATACGGCGAACAGGTCGGCGATGTCGCGGTCGTCCCGGCCACCGACCTTGACGCCGACGGAGTTGACCAAGGCCAGCCGCGACAGCCGCTCGGTCGTCATGCTCGCCATTTCAGCCGCAACCCAGCCGCCCATCGAGAAGCCGACAAGCAGGGTCTCCCTGAGGTCGAGAAGGTCGAGAAGGTCGAGATAGAGATAGACGAGGTCGTCGATGCAGTCGAAATGGTCGGGAATCCTTGTCCCCGCGAAGCCCGGATGCACCGGCGCGATGATTTCGAATTTCTCGGCGAGGCGGGTGGCGAAGGGCATGCCGGCGACCGGACCACCAACGCCATGGAGCATCAGTAGCGGCGAGCCCGAGCCCATGCGTGCCACATCCAGATCGATTCCTTGCAGCTTCATGCCAGCATCCCGTGTTGTTCTCATGCAGGTGGCCGGTGCCCGAAACGCTTCGACTGCCGATATGCTCCGCTGCTGTATATCACTCCACGGGTACCCAGGCAAGCTCGGAAACGGTGTGGAATGAAATCAGAGAGAGTGTTGACTTTTGACTTGGCAGTTGACTGACCTCAGGCATTGGGTAGAATTTACGACGACGCTATCGCGCCGTCAGCGGGTTGCGTACTTATCCTCGAATCTCCGTTGAAATGGGAATTATCAAGAATAGGAACCTCTGATTTAGTGCACTATCGGGCGCAGGGCTGCGTTGTGTCCTCGCTCAACCCTCACCTATCTCTCTGATAAGCTTCGGGTTTCGCTCCGGGACGCCTTGCCCTGCATCCCGCTATCACACTAAATCAGAGGCTCCAATAGTTGACAATGACCGTTCTTTATAGAGAAACGCCGTGATTTGTCGCTGCCGCATCTTATGCGGTTCGGAAGACGGCGGGATAAGATCCCGCAGCTACAATGAGGAGAGGCTGTCAACTATTCTTGATAATTCCCATTCTGCGGCAGGCTATGGTCCGGCCCCGTTCCGAAATGATCCGCGAACATGTACCGATACAGGTCGATGATCAACCCCTGCTCGTGCTCCTCCAGCCAGCGCCGGGCGCTGGGGGTGAGCAGCATCGCACGGCACGGTTCGTCTGCCACCACCGTGGTCCTCACGCCCGCCGTCGGATCGGCGAGCCAGATCACATCACCGGGTCTGCACTGGCGGAGCCTCGTGCCTGCGGAGTCTTGGACGGAGGCATGGCCTGACACCAGCAATTGCAGGCCTTCGCATGGGATGCCCGAACTCGCAAGAATCTCCTTGGCGGCATAGTCCCGGGAAGCCAGCCATGGCTGAAGCGCTTCGATGAGATCCTCGAAGTGGACTTGCCGTTCCAACTGGCGCTCCAGATCCTCGGCGGTACGCTCCAGCAACGAAGTCCGCCTCTGCTCCATCTTGGCCGCATCTGCCCTCCATGCCGCGATGATGAGTTCTTCGCAACGCTCCAAACCGAGATCGGTGTTCGGCTCCAGCCACAATTCCGCAAATACCGCGGGAGCAACGTTCCGTTCCAAGCTGAGGCGGAGTTTTTCGGACAGACCGCTCAGGACAACCTGCACGCCCGCCGTATTCGCTCGCCGTACGGACCGCGCCACGACGTTCACCGCCGAGAAGTCGAATCCGGAGACGTGGGTGAAGTCGATCATCAGGCAGGAAGCCCGCGATGGACCTTCCAGGGACTTCGTGAGACCGTCCGCCAAGGCACCCACGCTGCCGAAGAAGATGTATCCTTGAAGCTGGTACGCCTGTACTTGGTCGCCCTCCGCCAGGAGGATGGTGCGATCGGGAATAGAACGGGCTTTGTTGCTCCGGTGCTTGCGCGCGGTGAAGTGCGATGCAATCGGATCCACGCGGCTAAGACGAACGGCGAAGAACACAAGGGTGGCCACGGCGCCGGCGCCCACACCCTCGAGCAGGCCGAAGAAGATGATGACGACAAAGATCAGGAAGATGATGGCGTATTCCGATCCGGGCAGGTGTTTGCGGCTTCTTACCAGCCCCTCGTCCAGCATCCCGAGACCGGTGAAGACCAGCATAGCGCCAATATACGCGGTCGGCACCAGTTCCAGCATGCCGTCGCCAAGTAAAAGTGCAGTTCCGACGACGCAGGCCGCGATCACTCCGGTCAACCTGCTGGTGGCACGGAACAGCTTGCTGCGGAACGATGCGGGGACAATCACCGTCGCCACCATTCCCCCGCCGAGCCCGGTGACGATGCTGGCCGTGCCCGTCACTTGGAACTCACGATCCCAGTCCAGATCCGCATCCGTGGCAACTTCCAGTCCGGCAGTATTCATGATGACGCAGATCAGGGCGATCACGACCAGCGTCAGCATGTTCGGCAACTGCCCGACGATCGCGGACCAATCCACGTACACGAGATCGGCTGGCCACAGAGCCGGCCACAGGTTTCCTTGTGCCGTACTCGTGAGCAGGAGCCCTGCCGCTCTGGCCTCGTCCCCTGAAAGCCCAAGGGCGGAAAGAGCGAGATGGTAGGCACCGATCGCGAGTATAACGCTCGTCGGCAGAATGAAGGGATTTTCCCAACGCCTCTGGGCGGCGTACAAGGCGATCCCGTAGGCAAAGCCCGGCAGCCATGTCCACAGCGCGGTCGGCTCCAGAAGCGCTGACGCCGTACTCCCATCCGGATTCGCATTCATCAGGGACAGGGCTGCCAAACAGACGGCCCCTCCGATCCCGGCCACGAATCCCCCCGCCACCGGATACGGAATGAAACGCAGGAGGTTGGCGAGCCGGAATCGTCCGATCAGAAGACAGCACACCCCCGTCGCGACGGCACTGATGGTCAGCGCGCACGCCGTAGTCGCGAAGAGCTTCTCACCCTCCGCTTCCATCGTCGCAGCAATGGTCGACATCACAAACACGAGCAGGAGGGACAGCCCTGAGATGGCGCCTCGGTATCCGCCGAACAGTGCGATGAGCAAGCATGCGGCAAAGTTTCCGAACAGCACCAGTCCGACGCCTTGGTAAGAATGCGGGGCCAAGGGTCCAGAAAAGATGAAAGTCCCATAGGCCACCTGAATGGCCAACAAGGTGAGACCCGAACTGATCCCGACCGACAACGCTGGAAGCCGTGCCGAGGGTGGAATATCGGCCCGAAGTACGTCAGCAAGCTGTCGCAGTGGCGATTTCATCCTAAATCAGAGGTTCCTGCAGTATATTCTAATCCTACCATGAGTCTGAAATCCGGGAAATGACTGTTAGGGATAGCGGCCAGGTTTCAGGAGTTTTCAGCATACCCCATCCAAGCTTATTGACCGGACGGACAACGGGGTGTAGTTTAGCGAATAATTATCAAAAGTATAGTATCTCTAGACGCTGGCGGAGTCGGAACAGTCTTCTGCCACGTCCAGGCAGATTATTCTTTGACACGCTTCCCACTCCAATCCTGGGTAACAAAAACATGACCTGGACGCGCAAGCTTGTCCTTGATAACGGCGTTCGCGTGGTGATGGAACGGATGCCGTCCCTCAAGTCCGTTGCCTTCAGTGTTTGGGAAAACGTCGGTACCAGGGATGAAGGGCCTCGGCAGAAGGGGTTTGCCCACTTCCTTGAACACATGATGTTCAAGGGCACGCACCGTCGGTCTGCGACGCAGATTTCGCACGAAATCGACAGCCTGGGTGGAGAGATGAACGCCTTTACCACCCATGAAACCACCACCCTGTACATCAAAGTGTTGGACCAACAAATCGGGCAGGCGATCGATTTGTTAGCCGACGTTTTTAATCACTCCCGTTTTGACCGCAAGGAAATCGAACGGGAAAAACAGGTTGCGTTGGAGGAAATCCGAATGGTTCGGGATGATCCGGAAGATTTCGTGCAGGAACTGCATGCCAAGCAGGTGTTACGGGGGCATCCCCTGGGGCGGTCGATCCTGGGGGATCAGGCCACCATGAAGCGTATGCAGCGCCGAGACCTGCTTCATTATCTGGAGGAACACTATCGTCCGGAGAAAACCGTGATTGCAGTGGCGGGGAATTTCGAGGTGAAGAAAGTCGAGGCCCTGGTCCGGGTCGCATTTGGAACGTGGAAGGCCACCGGTCGTGAAGGGAACGGTGGGCAACGGCGGAAACCGCCCCGTGTTCGGGGAGGGATCATGATCCATCACAAACAATTGGAGCAGGTCCATCTCTGTCTGGGATTCAAGGGGTTGCCCGTGGCTCATCCGGCCCGATACGCGGCCCATACCCTGAACGCCCTACTCGGGGGAGGGATGAGTTCCCGGCTCTTCCAGGAAATTCGGGAGAAACGCGGTCTGGCGTATACGATCTATTCCCAATTGTCGAGCTTTTCAGACGGAGGGGTGTTGACCATTTATGCTGCGAGCGGGGCCAAAGAGGCGCCTTCGGTGATGGACGTGGTCTGTCGGGAAATCAAAAAATTGCAGAAACGCGGGATCGCCTCCCAGGAATTGGAGCGAACCAAAAATCAACTAAAGGGGACCTTGATGCTGGGGTTGGAAGGGACCTATGGGCGGATGAATAAATTGGCCAAGGATGAACTCGCGCAAGGGCGGTACGTGTCCCTCCGGGAACTCGTGTCTGCCATCGATCGCGTTTCCGGACAGGACGTTCAGGCCATCAGCCGGGAGCTTTTGGAGTTTGGTTCGATGTCCGTGACGGCATTGGGACCCGTGCACCCTGAGCCCCTGCAAGAAAAATTTTTTGTGCAGGCGTGAAAACCCGAAAATTTTCTCTGGAAAGACCCTTGACATCTTGCAACGGGATGAGTAGCATGGGTCACTCTGATTAAAAGCGAGAAGGTTGGGAAGGTCGAAAGACCCCCTTGAGTCATGAGAAAAAAGGGGTGCTGCTTTTTCGTTGCAATGGAAATGGTTTTTGGTTAAAAAGTACGAGTCGTTATTTTTATTATGTCATCCTAAGTAAAGGAGGGGGAAATGAAGAAGTCATTTTTCCGTGGGGGCGTTGTGGGAGTGCTGGCTGCAGGTCTGATGCTCGTTGGCTTCATCGGTCTGGCCGATGCCCAAAAGGGCCCCTGTTCCAGCAACAAGAAATGTAGCGGTAATCCAGAAGAGGTAGCCACGATCGGCGACATGGCCCTCAAAGGGACCGCACCTGCCAGCTTGAAAGGTCGGGTGTATGCCCATTGGGCCGATAATCCGGCCGGCGAAATCCTTTTTGGCATTCAATATTGGAATACCAGCAACCCCGGCGAGACCGGTGACCCCCTTGGTCGGGCTTCCGATGACCGGAACGTGGCCATTCCTGATCCGTTGTTCGTCTGCTGTGCGTGGGGGTATCAAGGCGGCGAAGATCGCAACAATCCCTATGCCGGATGGTACAATCCGCAAACAACGGTGCGGTTGCGGGTGAAAGATTCCGCTCTGATGAAGCAGTTGACCGACGCGTCCCAAAACCTGGTTGCCATGGAAGTGCAACTCGACGGCAACACCGTCACGGGCTTCAAAGTTCTTGCTGGAGAGTAAATCGACGAATTTGAGACGTTTGTGATATCAGAAAAGGATTCATTCAAAAATTTTTTAGCGCTTAATTGAGGAGGAAGGAATCATGAAAATTGGGAAATCAGGGTTGGCCGTTTTAACTGCCTTGATCGTGGTGGGTTGCATGGCCTCCAGTGCGCTTGCTATTGAAGCGTTCCAGGAACGGTTCGAGTGGGGCGATCTCAGCAAACCGACCACCGTGCATGGACGGGTTGCAGTTACCGATCCGTACGACAAAGCCGCCTGGGTCAACATCGCCGTCTTTGGGGGCAATGCCGAGAGTGGATACTATTGGCAGAAGTATTTCCCAGGGAAGAATTTGAAAGTCTACCCGAAAGATGACGGCGTGTGGCAAAAGCTCGTGGCCTTGGGCAAAGGCTCGCACAGCCAGGCAGTCATGAGCGGGACCGAGGCTTCCAAGTATACCATGGTCGAACTCGTGATTCAGGAGACCGAGCAGAACCATCGCGTGGTGTCCTCGGTTAAAGAAGTTCCTGACGTGGCCGGTACGCCGGACAAGCCCAGAAGCATTCATAGCCTGCGGGCAATCAGCGTTGTGGATTCCATCGACAACAATAGCTGGGCTCAAAACAAGAAGATGCAGTATGACGTGATGGTCCCGGGTGTGGGTCCGATTTCCGGGTTCATTCCGTACTCCAACCAAGCCCCCCATACCTCCAAGGGGACAAAGGAAGGCAAGTTCGGCGCGTCGTTGCAATAACAAACAGTTAGCAAAACGAAAAAAGGGCAGGACTTCTATGAAGTCCTGCCCTTTTTTAGGAACCTCTGATTAAGTGCACTATCGGGCGCAGGGCTGCGTTGTGTCCTCGCTCAACCCTCACCTATCTCTCTGATAAGCTTCGGGTTTCGCTCCGGGACGCCTTGCCCTGCATCCCGCTATCACACTTAACCAGAGGCTCCTTTATTTGTGATCGAGACGTTTTTGGATCTCAGCCAAGCGGTTTAACGCTTCAAGCGGCGTCATGGAAAACAATTCCAACTGTTTGATTTCTTCAATCAGGGGATGGGGTTGGGGGGTTGAGGACAGTGTGTCCCCGGTGTTCTTTTCCTGAATCCGATTGCGTGCATTCTCAGAAGACGACTCCTGTTCCAGTTGCGCCAAGACTTCTTCGGCTCGCGAGATGAGAGAAGAGGGTAAACCGGCCAGTTTGCCCACGTGGATCCCGTAACTGCGAGCGGCTTTCCCTGGCTTGATTTTTCTTAAAAAGATGACGTCCTCCTTGTCTTCTTTGACAGCGACAGTGAGGTTTTGAACGCCATCGCGAAACTTCTCCAAATCAGTCATTTCATGATAGTGCGTGGCAAAGAGAGTCCTGGCCCCCAGGACACGCCGGTCCTGAATATGTTCGGCGATCGCCCAAGCCAGACTCAAACCATCGTAGGTACTGGTTCCTCGTCCTATTTCATCCAACAGGATGAGGCTACGCGATGTCGCCCCATGCAAAATTTTGGCGGTTTCCAGCATTTCCACCATAAAGGTGCTCAACCCGAATGCCAGATTATCGGAGGCGCCCACCCGGGTGAACAATCGATCGATGACCCCGATTTTTGCTTCTGAGGCAGGCACAAAGCAGCCCATATGCGCCATGAGGACAATCAACCCCGTTTGCCGTAAGAACGTACTCTTTCCTGCCATGTTGGGGCCGGTCAGCAACAATAAACGGTGCGAGTCCAAGTCCAGGTAGGAGTCGTTCGGGATAAACCCATCGGGTAAGTCGAATTGTTCAACAACCGGATGTCGTCCATTTTTGATGAAGATGATACCGCCGTCGTGCATTTCTGGTTTGACGTAGCGATTCCTGGAAGCGACCTCTGCGAAATTCGAGAGCACGTCGAGCAAGGCCACGTGTTTGGCCATTTTTTGAATACGGAACACGTGGCCGGACAGGGTTTGCAGCATCGTCCGAAAACGTTCCTGTTCGGCGCGTCGTAACTTCTCATTGGCCCCGGAGAGTTGGGCTTCAATGCGTTCGAGATCTTCCGTCGTATACCGCTCGGCATTCACGAGCGTTTGTTTCCGTCGAAAATATTCCGGCACACGAGACAGGTTCGCCTTCGTCACCTCGAAATAGTAGCCGTACACTTGATTGTATTTGATCTTGAGCGAGTCGATGCCGCTCCCTTCCCGTTCGCGTTGCTCCAGGTCGGTCAACCATTGCACGCCGTCCCGGCTCATCATTCGCAGCTCATCGATGACGGGATCGACACCGTCCTGAAAAATCGGCCCCTCTTTGACGGAACCCGGTGCACTGGGATCAAGAGAGCCTTCGACCAGCGCGGTGACGTCAGCAAGCGAATCCCAGTGCTGCAAGATGGAGTTGAGCAAGGGATCGGCAACGTCGTCGAAAAGCTGAAAGAGCTGGGGCAGAATGGTCAGGGATTCTTTCAAGCGAAGCACGTCCCGCGGAGTCGCCGTTCCCATGACCACGCGGCTGCTCAACCGCTCGAGGTCGTGCAGGTCCTTGAAGAACGAGCGAACGTGCAGGCGAAGTTTGAGGTTGTCCATGAACGTGGACACCGCATTCAGCCGGCGTTGAATGGCTTCGTGGTCGAGCAGAGGCCGAACGATCCACTGTCGTAACAGCCGGCATCCCATAGCGGTGACCGTATGATCGAGAACTGACAGCAAGGTGGCGTGTTGTTGATCTGCATGCAAGGGCTGGATCAGTTCCAGGTTACGCATGGTCATGGCGTCCAGGTGCATCTCCCGCGTGGGTTCCAGGAGTTCCGGCTTTTGGATGTGGTCGTGCTCCAGGGTGGGTTGGGTCTGCTTCAGATAACGCAGAATACAGCCACCCGCTTGGACCCCGGGTCCTGTGGCCGAGAGACCAAGTGCGTCCACGTGGTCAACCTCGAAATGAGCCCGGAGAATCTCCTGCGAAGCAGCCGATTCGAAACACGCCGACGGTTGTTCCGTCACGCGAGGTAACCGCAGGGGGTCCAGGAGCCTGTCAAGGGCTATCGAGTCCGTTTTATCCGGGATAATGACTTCTTGCGGACCGAGGCGGATGAGTTCGTCCAGCATCGAGTCCTGGCCGTGTTCCCCGGAAAATTCTGCAATGAGAAATTGTCCGGTGGACAGGTCGATCGAGGCCAGGCCAAAACTATCACGTGAATGGATTGGGTCACGTTGAACGGACAAGGCCGCCAGGTAGTTGGCTGTGTTGGTGTCAAGCAACTCATCATCGAAAATCGTACCAGGGGTATAGAGTCGGACGACCTCTCGTTTGACCAGACCCTTGGCCGATTTGGGATCTTCGACCTGCTCGCAGAGCGCCACGGTTTTCCCGGCTTTCAGCAACTTGGCCAGGTAGCTCGTGGCCGCATGATACGGCACGCCGCAAAGAGGAACGGGGTTGGCACTGTTCTTGTTCCTGGTCGTCAGGGCGATGTTGAGCAGGGCTGCGGCCTCTTTCGCGTCCTTGTCAAACATTTCATAGAAGTCACCCACGCGAAAGAACACAATCGTCTCCGGGTACTGTCGTTTGATGTCCCAATATTGTTTCAGCAGGGGGTTCAGTTCCGATTGACCCATGAGGCAACTACCTTGCGTCCGACGTGAGCGCGTGAAGAAGACCGGAGCTTCGCGGTCCGAAAGCCTGAACGTTCACGCGACGGGTGTTTTTCCCCGCATAGGAAAATTGAATGGAAAGATAGTCATTGGGCATCCACGAGGCAGGCAGCCGGTCGGCCCATTCAATCAGGACCACGAAGTCTCCGTCCAAATACTCGGCCAATCCCGTATCAGCCAGTTCTCCCGGCTCTTCCAGTCGATACAAGTCCACGTGGGCAAGCGTCAGGGGACCGGCGTATTCCTGGATAAAGGTAAACGTCGGACTGCTGACGACGTGAGGTTCGAAACCCATACCCAAGGCGACCCCGCGCACGAACGTCGTTTTCCCTGCGCCCAACTCACCGGCGAGCGCAATGATGTCGCCCTTCTGAAGATGCCGGCCGATGGTCGAGCCGAATTCCTCGGTGTGCGACGACGACCGCAGGGTCAGGGGCAAGGATTGTGTCTGTGCGGTGGTCATAGGATCAGGGAGCGGCTTCATGGTCGAGGGGTAACGCCGTGAAGCACCTGGGTGACGGCTTGCGGCAGGGAGGCCAACAGGTCGCCGGCCATCAAGCTGGGATACCCGTAGACCAGGGCCGCGAGGTCGCCGGCCAGGCCATGAAGGAAGACGCCGCTTTGAGCCGCTTCCCACGGCGAAACTCCTTGCGCCAGCAATCCGGTCAGGATCCCGGTCAGCACGTCCCCGGTGCCTGCGGTAGCCATGCCGGGATTGCCGGTGGGTGAAATGGACGTCGCTCCTTCAGGATGGGCCACAATCGTGCGCGCTCCCTTCAGCACCACGACGCTTGCATGGGTACGGGCAAAATCCCGGGCAATCCCCAAACGATTGCGGTTCACCGTTGCCGCCGTCGATTCGCCAAGAAGCCGGGCCATCTCTCCGGGGTGCGGCGTCAGGATCGGGGAAATCGGGCGTGACCGGAGGAGACTCGTATGGCCTGCCAAGGCATTCAGCGCGTCGGCGTCGATGATCAGCGGCCGGTCGCATTGGTCGATCAGCGTTCGAACCACGTCGGCGGTTTCAGCCTGCGTCGAAAGGCCGGGGCCTATACCGATCGAGCTGCGCGATTGCAGAAAGGTTTGCAAGATGGGCAGGGCATCTCGCGAGAGCGTGTGATCCGCGGTTTCAGGAAGTGGCAAGGTCATGACCTCGGGAATGCCCGAGGCAACACTGGCTTGTACACTGGATGGTGTGCCCACGGTGACAAGTCCGGCTCCTGCCCTGAGGGCCGCTTTGGCCGCCAAGGCTGCGGCTCCGCTTTTTCCGGATGAGCCGGCAATGATCCCGGCGTGACCGAACGTGCCCTTGTGTGACGAAACCGGGCGCTTGGGCAGCCACGGTCGAATCATGGTGGGAGTCAACATCTCAATAGAAACAGGCAGGTCTTCGACGTACTGGCTCGGAATGCCGATATCGACGCAATGAACGCGACCGGCGTGATCAATACCCGCTCCCAGAAAAAGCCCAATCTTGGGATTTCCAAACGTGACCGTCAGGTCGGCTTGAATCGCGGTCCCTAACGTGTCGCCGGTATCCGCGTCGATACCGGAAGGAAGATCCACCGCAACAATGGGTACCTCGGACGAGTTCATGGCCTGAATGGCCTCCTGGTACGGGCCGGTAACCGGTGACGACGTGCCGGTGCCCAAGAGCGCGTCGATCAGCACGTGGCTGTCCCGGACTAACCCGTGCACGCGATCCGGCGAGGGACTGCTCAAGACCTTGGATCGGCCGGCCCCTTTGACAAACCGTTGATACATGAGTTTGGCGTCCCCCTTGAGATCCTTGGCATGCGCAAGCAGGCAGACCTGAACGTCATTCCGTCTTTGGTGCAGGAGTCTCGCGACGACGAACCCGTCCCCTCCATTGTTGCCTTTCCCGCAGAAGATCGTCACGGGTTTTCCCTTCAAAACGCCGAAGGTGTCTTCCATGACCGACACCACGCCGGCTCCCGCCCGTTCCATCAGCGTCTTGCCGGGCACGCCGGCCTCGTGGATCGTGCGACGATCGAGTTCTCGCATTTGGTGGGAGGTGACGATTTTCATGACGAACCAAGCACAAACGCGCCGGGCCACTAACGGTGAAGCGATGAAGGGATTAAGGCCCGCATTTCCCTGACGGCCCGTTCGAGACCGACCAGGACCGCGCGCGAAATAATGCTGTGCCCGATGTTGAATTCTACGATTTCGGTAATGCCCGTCAGGCGATGGATATTGTGGTACGTCAGCCCATGGCCGGCATTCACCTCCAGCCCTAATTGCCGCGCGAGGCGCGCACCCTGTTGAAGGGCGTCGACCTCTTTCCGGATCTCTTGGGGCTGGCGACTGTTGGCATAAGGTCCGGTGTGTAGCTCGACCGCATCGGCGCCTACTTTGTGGGCGGCGCGGATTTGACGACGGTCCGGGTCGATGAACAGGCTGACCGGAATCTGCGCCTCATGGAACAGGCGGATTAAGGTGGTGAGACGTTTCCGGTGTTCCGTCACTGCAAGCCCGCCTTCGGTGGTCAATTCCTGTCGCCGTTCAGGAACCAGCGTGACTTTATCGGGCCGGACGCACAACGCAATCTTCGCGGTCGCGTCGTCCGCGGCCATTTCCAGATTTAAAGCGGAAGGAACCACGTCCCGAAGCAGGTTGAGATCCCGTTCCTGGATGTGTCGCCGATCTTCACGGAGATGCACGACCAAGCCGTCTGCGCCGCCCAGGTCCGCGAGCACCGCCGCGGCAATGGGGTCCGGCTCATGCCCGCCCCTGGCCTGCCGGAGAGTAGCGACGTGGTCGATGTTGACGCCGAGTTTGGCCATAACAACCTATGAAACCTCTGATTTACTGCACTATCGGGCGCAGGGCTGCGTTGTGTCCTCGCTCAACCCTCACCTATCTCTCTGATAAGCTTCGGGTTTCGCTCCGGGACGCCTTGCCCTGCATCCCGCTATCACAATAAATAAGAGGTTCCCTATCTCATCAGGTGGGAAGCGAGAACCCCTGGCGTTTCATTATGGCAAAACGGGCAAGGGGTCGCAATCAACCATGATCGATGACCTCGGAGAAGGCGCGTTCCTGAACGTCTCCCAAACATCGAAGAAAAAGCTGAAAAACAAGGCCTTGGGACTTATATACCTGTTTGCCTAATGTTAGACAGAAACGTTTCTCCGAATTAATACGACTGTTTCTATTGGGACTCCTCGACAAAGCGAAACATAGACTCTACGATTGAGATATGCTTAGTCGTTGGAGGAAGAGTACAAATAAATGGATTCTACAATATCTTTGGAACAAAATTGTTGACTATGAACTTTTTCCTGGATTCATGATCGTGATGACATTTTTCTCCGGGTTAATACAAGAGTTTCCGCTCTTTTATATTGTGATTGCGTAAGCTTCCCCGTCAAGGAGACAGTTCTAAAGTAGAGTGTCTGGCTTGTTC
>JAPPLK010000038.1 GCA_028819435.1 Nitrospira sp. | reverse complement strand
ATCCCGTACGCGATGCGTGAAACCGTGACCCCGTAGGGCTTCAGGAGTTTCGTGAGGTAAATGGCCGTGGCCTCGCCTTCGATGGTGGGATTCGTCGCCACAATGACCTCCTGCACTCCGCCGTCCCGAACGCGCGCTTCCAATTCCTGGGCCCGAATGTCGGACGGCCCGACCCCGTCCAGCGGTGAGAGCGAACCCATCAGGACGTGATACAAGCCCTTGTATCCGCGACTTTGATCGATCGCATGTAACGTGCTCGGTTCTTCCACGACCAGAATCCTGGTGCGATCCCGTTGAGGGTCCTGGCAGATGTCGCACAACGCGCTTTCCGCAATATTGCGACATTGCTCGCAAAACACCACAAATTCCTTCACGTCGCGAATGGCATCGGCTAGGCGCAGGGCCTCTTCCTTATTGACCTTCATCATATGAAACGCGAGTCGTTGCGAGGTCTTTTGCCCGATGCCGGGCAATCGCACAAACTCTTTGGCCAGTTTGGCCAATAATCCCTGACGCTGTTGTACGCTCATGACGGCATTGTGGATTAGGGATTGTGGATTCGTCACATGCCGGGGATGCCCAGCCCGCCGGTCAACCCCTTCACTTCATCAGCCATTAACTCTTTGGCCTTGCGCAATGCTTCATTGGTGGCAGCCACAAGGAGGTCCTGCAACATGTCAAGATCCTCAGACTTCAAGACTTCTGGCTCGATCGCCACGTTGGTGATTTGCATCCCGCCGTTGGCCGTGACCGTCACCATCCCGCCTCCGGCCGACGCCTGGACGGTCTTCGCGGCGGCTTCCTCCTGAATTTTTCCCAGTTTCTCCTGCATGGCCTGGGCCTGTTTCAACAGGTTTCCCATATTGCCAAACGGATTCTTGGACATGCTTACGCCTCCTTCGTTTCACTCGGGCGACTGGCCTTCACCACTTCGCCGCCAAACAGTTCCATCGCGTGTTTCACCATGGGATTCGCTCGTGCCTGCGCCAACAAGGCCTCGTCATCCTCTTCCCGCCGTTTGTTTCGCACCTGCCTGATCGTGAGCCCGTCGCCCGGTTCTCCGGTCAATTCGACCACCCGAAGGTGAATGCTCGCCCCTGTGACGGTTTGGCAGGCCTTTGCAATCAATGCGCGGGTCTCTTCTTTCTGGATTCTCGAACAGGCCACCGCTGCTGTTTTGGGAAACCCCACGATAACCTGATTGCCTTCGATTTTCACCAACGTTCCCATTTCCAAAAAGGTTCCAATGTTGGGGGAATTCTGAATCACGGAATCGACGACCCGCTGCCAGTCTTCTTCCCGGATAGCCGGGGGACTCCCCGGGGATGCCGGTCCCGGTTGAGGCGCGGGTTTAGCCTCTGCCGCAGGCCGTGCGGCGCGCGGCGCGTTGGCAGTGGGAGGCTTTTGCACCGGAGGAGAGGGGCGCCGGCCCGTTTCGGCCTGCGGCAACACCTGTGCGCCGGACTGCCGCAACCGCGCCGCGCGAACGGCGGCGACTTCAAAGATAAACCGGGGATGCGCCGTTGACCGGAGGCGGTCTTCGGCCTGGGCAAACAGGTGAAAGGTTTCCTGGACCTGCTCCACCGAGAACGACTTGGCTTCAGTCAACAAGTGTTTCACGTCTTCATCCGGCAAATCCATCAAGCCCTGCGCTTGCTCAAACCCCGGCACCACGGCTGCAATCATCAGGTGACGCATACGCTCCACCACCGCGCCGCAATAGGCCCGCAGGTCGTACCCGTGATCGACCACCTCGCCGACCAGGGTCACGGCCGCGGCCGGGTCCTGGGTCACGACCGTCTGCACGATGCGACCCACCAGTTCGTCGGGAACGGCCCCGAGCATCTCATCCACGTCGTGCTCGGCAATCGATTGGCCACCGAACGCCACGGCCTGATCCAACAGGCTGAGCGCGTCGCGCATACTGCCTTCACTCGCCTTGGCCATCGCCCCCAGACTTCGTTCATTGATCATGACGCCGACGTGTGTCACGACTTCCTGGAGACGCGCAATGATCTCCCGCCGGGGAATCCGGCGAAAGTTGAAATGTTGGCAGCGGGACGTGATGGTGGGCGGGATTTTGTGGACTTCAGTCGTCGCAAAGATAAACACCGCGTGCGCCGGGGGCTCTTCCAGTGTCTTCAAAAGCGCGTTGAACGCCGAATTGGAGAGCATGTGGACTTCGTCGATGATGTAAATCCGATAGGTGCCCCGGAACGGCGAAAATTTGACGTTTTCGCGAAGCTCCCGGACGTCGTCCACGCCGGTATTCGAGGCGCCGTCGATCTCGATGACGTCAACCGAGTTGCCGCGCGTAATTTCCAAACAAGCCTCGCACTGCCCGCACGGTTCCGGAGTGGGCCCTTTTTCGCAATTCAGCGCCTTGGCCAGAATTCGGGCGGCCGTGGTCTTTCCCACGCCGCGCATGCCGGAAAAGAGATACGCATGGGCAACCTGTTGCCTGAGGATGGCGTTCCGCAACGTCTGCACGACGTGCGGCTGCCCGATCAACTCTTCGAACGTGCCCGGACGAAACTTTCTGGCGGAAACCTGATATTCCATTACTCGTTTCTTCGACTGGGTTCAGGACTGATGACTTCTCCCCCCCGTTCGTCCTGAGCGTAGCGGAGCGAAGTCGAAGGACGCTCAGGACAGGCAGGGCAGGCTCCGGTCCGCCCCTACTCATGAGGATCGTCAAAACCGGGGCCGGGTGATCCTGTAGCACACAGACTCGCTTGCTTACCGTTGCTTCCTTCCGGACCTGGCGGGGTTCACAAGATTCTGCTGCACAGGGCCCAGCCCCTTTTCGTTGTCAGTGCGGTCAAACGAATACTGGATCTTTGCGACTCCAGGCCCACAGCCGCCAACCATAGTAACAGCATTCCTATCGAAAGGGCTACATGAAAACCGTCTTTCGATCGCAAACTTTTGAATAGACTGCCCCATAACCGTATTGGGGACGTTCAATGAAACAATCAGGCCATTCATGAAAATCTCATTGCCGTTTTCGTGTATTCGGCTAGGTTTAATCTGCCAATAACCAGGATCGCCGAGTTGGGAAAATGTTCCAACAGAAAGGGGTAAATATGAAAGTCGAAGAGCAAGCTCAAGTCCCGGTCACGGTGTTGACGGGATTTCTTGGTGCGGGCAAAACAACCTTGTTGAATCGTATTCTGACCACTGAGCACGGGAAACGAGTGGCGGTGATTGTGAATGAATTCGGTGAGGTCGGCATTGATAATCAACTGGTGGTAGGGGCGGACGAAGAAATCTTTGAAATGAACAATGGGTGCATCTGTTGTACCGTTCGCGGAGACCTGATCCGGATCATTTCCAATTTGCTCAAGCGGAAAGAGCAGTTCGACTATATGGTTATCGAGACCACGGGCTTGGCCGACCCGGCACCCGTCGCACAGACCTTTTTCGTCGATGACGACATGAAACGCCGGTTGATGCTGGATGCCATTGTGACGGTGGTGGATGCCAAGCATATCTGGGAACACCTGGATACCAGTCCGGAGGCCAAGGAGCAAATTGCCTTTGCGGATGTCATTCTTCTGAACAAGATCGACCTGGTGGACGAAGGGGAAGTGGAACGGCTGGAGAGCCGTGTTCGGGCCATCAACGTCATGGCTAAAATCTACCGGACCCGTGATGCCCGGTTGGAAATCGAACGGCTGTTGAACGTGGGAGCATTTGACCTGAGCCGGAAGCTGGAGATCGATCCGAACTTTTTAGGTGAGGAAGCGCATGAGCATGATCCGTCGGTCTACTCCGTGTCACTTGCGGAGGCCGGACAGGTGGACGAGGCCAAAGTCAATGATTGGCTGCGGGAGGTCCTGTCGGGAATGGGCACCGATATTTTTCGCATGAAAGGGATTTTGAACGTGAAGGGGCAAGATGAGCGCTTCGTGTTTCAGGGGGTGCATATGTTGTTCGACGGCCGCCCTGATAGGCCATGGCGGGACACGGAGCCAAGGGGGAACCAGTTGGTGTTCATCGGCCGCAATCTCGATCGCGACCGGTTGGCCGAAGGGTTTCGATTGTGCCTCGTTTAGTGCGGCCTCGGGCAGGAGTTCGATTGCGGCCGATCGGGGGGTTTCTATTGGATGAATACATCCATGCCGTCATGTTTTCGCCGGACGGCAGCCAATTGGCGGCTGCGGATGCGAGCGGCCAGGTCGCGGTGTGGGACGTGGAATCCCAGCGATGTGTCTTCCGTAACCCGAGCCATCAAGGCGCGGTACTGGCGGAGGAATGGCATCCCGGAGGGAAAATTCTCGCAACCGCCGGGGAAGACGGAGTAGGGCGTGTGTGGGACGTCGGTTCCGGAGAAGAGCGCGCCGTGGTTCCGGTTGGAGATGGAAAGGGCTGGGTGGACCATCTGGCATGGGAGCCCGGCGGCGAACGGTTGGCGATGACCGCGGGAAAAACCCTGCAAATCCTGAAGTGGTCGGAGTCGGGCGGGTGTTCTGTGGAATGGGAGACCCCTGATCATAAGAGTTCCGTGTCCGATCTTCGTTGGCGAGAGGGGCATCCGGGCCAAATTTTTTCCTCCTGCTTCGGAGGAGCTACGCTGTGGCAGGTCGGGATGGATTCCCCCGTGAATACGTTTCCCTATGAGGGGGCACTCCTGTCGTTATCAATCAGTTCGGACGGGCAGTACCTGGCCGCGGGAAATTTGGACGGATCGGTCCATTTATGGAGTCTCTTGACCGAACAGAACTGGCATATGGCCGGTTATCCCTGCAAGGTCGGGCACGTGGTCTTCGATCCCTATGGAGAATCGTTATGGACAGCAGCCGGTCCTGATTTGGTGTCGTGGTCAGCCCAAAAATTCGAAGGATCCAGTGGCCGGCTTTTGGGCGATCACCTGGGGTGGATTCAAGCCATTGCCTGTCACCCTCGTGAGCGGATGGTGGCGACAGTAGGAGAAGACGGGTTGATCTGTTTGTGGAATCCCGGGAAGGCAAAGCTGATGGTGAGTCAGGAGTTGCGTGTGTCGGGAGGATTGTCCTGTGTGGCTTGGAGTCCGATCGATGTCTGTCTGGCGGCGGGCGCCGATGACGGAACGGTGGCGCTTTTTGCCGTGGAAGGCGTGGGGGAGAAATGATGAATTTATTCGGAGGGGGCCGCCACATCGATCCGGATCAGATGGATCGCATCAAATCCTGGGCTCGTTCAGCCTGGTCTTTGCCGGAAGAAACCACGGTCATGGTGACCGAATTGGAGTGCCGGGAACCCGGTTGTCCGCCCATTGAAACGGTCATTGCACTTTTGGAAGGGCCGGGAAAGACGACCCAGTTCAAGGTTCATAAAACGGCGGATGACGTGACGCAACTGGACGTGGAAGCCCTGGCGCGGGATGAGGAACATCATCATCAGTAGCACACGGATGATTATATTATCGAACCACAAGGTGATGGAATGAATCAGACAGACGGTGCAACCGACGAAACATCGGACCTTAAAAGAGCCGGCCTCAGCGTGGCTGTGGCGGTCTTGACGGTCTCAGATTCCAGAACGATCGAAACGGATACGAGCGGATCCACCATTGTTGATCAATTGACGCAGGCTGGGCATCGCGTGGCCGACCGCAAACTGTGTCCGGATGAATATGAGACCATTCGGGACACGATCGCCGCCTGGGTGGCGGACCCGGCGGTGGAATTCGTGATCGTGACGGGCGGGACCGGCGTGACCCAACGGGACGTGACGCCGGAGGCCGTCCGTTCGCTGTTTTCCAAGCCGATTCCCGGCTTCGGTGAATTATTTCGCTGGCTGAGTTACCGTGAAATCCGGACCTCTACCATTCAATCCCGGGCGGATGCCGGGGTATGCGGCGACACCATCGTGTTTCTGCTGCCGGGGTCGACCGGAGCCTGCCGCTTGGGCATGGAACAGATCATCCTTCCCCAGCTCGACATCGATCATCGCCCTTGCAACCTCACCGAATTATTGCCACGTGTCAAACATGAACAGCCACCAGTCCATGGACGTGGCTAACACCGAGGCGAAGTCGATGGATCACGGTCAGGTCCGTGGCCCTGACCGGATCGGGCCAAACGCGTGAGCCTGCCCCAAGAATCCACGTGGATGTTTGTCATCCTGATGGGGTTGCTGGGCAGCCTGGGCGCCTTATTACCTGCCGGCCTGGTTCTGTTTATTCCGGATGGGTGGCGGCAATGGATGATGCCGAACCTGCTGGGGTTTGCGACCGGCACGATGCTGGCGACGGCGACCATTGGGCTGCTTCCCGAGGCACTCGAAGGCATTTCGATTAATGAGGCGGGCATCGCTTTGTTGGCGGGGCTGGTCCTGTTCTTTGTTCTGGAATGGATGGTGATCTGGCGTCATGCGCACGGGGAGGTTGCTGATCCCAAGCCTCACGGGGATGCGAAGGGCTCGATAGTTCGCCGAGAAGCCGGAACATTGATCCTGGTCGGCGATGCTGTTCATAACTTTGCCGACGGCATTGCCATCGGCGTGGCTTGTGTCGTATCCCCTGCCCTGGGTCTGGTCACGACGTTGGCGGTTTTGGTTCATGAAATTCCGCAGGAGTTGAGTGACTTCACCATTCTGCTGTCGAGCGGATTTTCCCAGTGGCAGGCGTTTTGGGCCAATACCCTGTCTGGTATGGCGACTCTCGCAGGGGTGGCATTGGCGTTTGGAGGTTTGGCCTATGCGGAGCCGATCGTGCCCTATGCCCTGACGTTGGCCGCCGCCAGTTTTTTGTATATCGGCCTTGCCGATCTGGTTCCCGACTTACATGGCCGACACGGGGCGGCCAGTGGGGCTTGGCCGTTTGCCATGATGCTGACCGGGATGCTAACCATCGGCATGCTAACGATGCTCCCGCACTAGGGAGGTCCCTGAACCGCCCTGCCGACCCATTCGTCATCTCAGGCAGTTGGGTCATCGACTCCGGACGGCGGAAGTGTCCAACGGGAGTCGCAGAAGCGAGAGGTGAAATCCGATGACCGAACAACTCCAGGAAGGTAACCCCCCGGCACGTCAAGCAGGAGTGGTTTCATCCTTTGCCGACTTTTTGCCCCGGGAATATCAATCCGGATTTTCCCCTGATTGGTTGATGGGGCTCTCTCCCTTTGAGGATCGAACCTGCTCGTTCTGTTATTCGGTCAAAGATGGGAAATGGGTGGCTTTCGGACCGAAGAAAGCCGACGAACGGTTCCTGGTTTGTCAAAGAACGGGCTAAGCCGCAAGTAATTTGATGTGCTTTGCTCAATCGGCTCAAGCAAAGGGAAGCCTATGCCCATCTATGAATATCAAGCCGAATATTGTTTGAAATCGCTGTTTTGTCCCAAGCGGTTTACCTTTTGGCAGAACATGCATGATGCCCCGGTGACGGCCTGTCGCGAATGCGGGGCACCGTTGGAGAAGACCCCGTCGGTATTTTCGGCAGGGGCTGACGTTATGGCCCAAAGCCGGGCGTCATCGGATCCTCCGCCGGGCTCGACCGCTCCCCCTCCCACGTTCAAAAACATTTACGGTGGCGGGTTGGGCATACAGGGCTGTGGACATGATTGCCGTTCGCATGGCAAGACCTGACCTCGTTTCCAATCCCTGATTGACCCATTCGTATCGTCCTGGCTACTTTCCGGTCCAAGCCAAAAAGGCCTTTTAAATTTCCTGTTCCCAGGCCCAGGCCTACGGTCGCGGGTAAAAAAACCCTTGACTCCGTACTTGGGTACGGAGTGTATACTCCAGATATGGAAAAGGCCGATAAAGAACTGATGACGATTGGAACCTTAGCCAAGGCAGCCGGGGTTGGGGTAGAGACAGTCCGCTTTTATCACAGGAGGGGTCTTCTGGAAAAGCCAACCCGAACGTCAGGTTTTCGAAAGTACTCGGAATCTGACGTGCGGACAATCAAGTTTGTCAAGAGAGTTCAGGAGCTTGGATTCTCCCTCAAAGACGCTCAGGATCTCCTGGACCTTGCTCTTTGTTCCCGAGAAACACGGCCCTTTATTGCAAAGACTTGTCACGAGAAGATCGATCAAATTGAACGGAAGATAGCCGACTTGAATAGGATGGCGGGAATGCTTCACGAATTTTCCCTGATCTGTGGACGTGAAGCGTCGGATGATTCTGAATGCAGGCTCCTGGATTGCTTTGAAAACAATTGGGAGTGCTGCGAAAAATGAGGAGGAAAAAGCCATGAACGATTCCTGTGGATGCTGCAAAAATGGCAAGTGTGCCTGCAAGACAACGACGTGTAGCTGTTGTTGTGGAACTGAAGCTTGTCGCTGTGATGCGTCATGCGCATGTGGCGATTGCTGTAGTGGGTGCTGCAAGCCCTCGAGCCGCGTTTAACGGCAACTGAGTTTCAATCCGCGCGCAGGTTACGCGATCATAGGCTTGACAGCTTGCCTGCGAAGTCTATGACCCGCTTGGGCAACTGAAAATCGGTTCCCCGAATTCCCGTCGAACTCGACAACGGTTTGGGTGTGCTTTGCCCAAGCCGCTTTTATCCGGTAAGATCGTCTTAATCACACATTCAGACGTATGGAGGTTCGCATATGATTACATACGACTATCATTGTGACGTCAATGAAACGACGCTGACCGTTCGTCACAGCATCAAAGAAACGCTGGCTACTTGGGGAGAACTGTGCGCTCGAGCAAACCAACATCCGGGTGACACACCACCGGAAACGCCCGTCCGTCGTCTTTTCGGAGGCGGCAATGTGATGCTCAAGGGCACGAAATGCGCCACATCACAGGGCAGTAGCTGCTCGTGCTGCTGAGCAGACACGGCATCCAATCACGAGAGCCTTCCGCATCGCATCGACGACGATATCGATTGGTGGACATTCTGCTTCACCAAGAGCCGCTTCAGTCGTAGCCGGCCCCGCACGCTCCGTCACCACCTGCTCCGTTGGGGGCATCCACACTCCCACATTCCTTCGCTCGACCTTCCCTCTTCACCATACATTCATCTCCAGAAAACATACCTTTCATTTGGTAGTTTTGGATGTTCATTGAAAAGTTATTCATGAACGCGAAATGTCTTTGTATATGCATAGGTAGCAGAAACTATCACGGCTTCACACCTTGAGGAAAAGAGGGGCCTATGGCCAAAAAAAGTTGCATCATCAAAAATGAAAAACGAAAAGAAGTGGTGAAGCAGTACGCCCACCAACGAGCCAATTTAAAGGAAATTATCCGAAATCCCGGGTCTTCGTTGGAAGAGCGGATGGAGGCGTTGCGGAAGCTGCAGACGCTGCCCCGCAATGCCAGCCCAAGCCGAGTGAGAAACCGATGTCTGATTTCAGGCCGGACCCGTGGATTCCTGAGACGATTCGGCATGTCCCGCATCGATTTCCGTTTGTTGGCATTACGAGGGGAAATTCCCGGAGTGAGAAAGTCAAGTTGGTAGGCGACATTCATCGTAGGAACCTCTGATCCCCGATTAAAAACGTCGAGGACATGTTTATTGTGGTAGCGGGATGCAGGGCAAGGCGTCCCGGAGCGAAACCTGAGGCTTATCAGAGAGATAGGTGAAGGTTGAGCGAGGACACAACGCAGCCATGCGCCCGATAGTGCAGTAAATCAGAGGTTGCTGTATAGGGAGAAACGAACATGCTTGAAGGACGACGCCGTCGCGTGATCGACGATACGACACCGGTGGATTGGAAAAATGCGGAGTGGCTGCGGAGGTTCATAGCGGACAGCGGGCGCATCCTGCCTCGACGAATGACGGGCAATAGTCCACATCGGCAGCGGGAGATCACGCGAGCGATCAAGCGAGCGCGACACATGGCGCTGTTACCGTTCGGTCGGCGGTCCGAATCCTGATGAAGTCAAGGCTTGGAGCCCTTAACCTCGAAGTAGGAGGTGAGTGTGTGGCAAAACTCAGCAACCAATTGAGAAATGAAAAGCGTAATCGTTGCGCATCGGGAGGCCGTCGTGCTGCTGCCAGTACCTGACCCCTGCGCACAAGATGGTTCCGAGAGCACGCGGCTTCCGGTCACCGTGGTCTGCGGTTTTGTCGGAGCCGGGAAGAGTACGTTGGTGCAGAAAGTTGTCGCCGGCTGGGCGTCCGGTCGGTTGGCCGTGCTGGTCCATGACCGTAGCGACGCAGGATTGGATGCGGACGTCTGTCGATCGCTGGGGATTGAGGTCTTCCGTCTCGGTGAAGTCTTGGCCGAGTTGACTCAACGGTGTGTCGGGTGTTCCTTGCGCGACAGTTTGGCGAACGCCATCACGGCGATTGCCGACATGCAGCGGTTTGATCGAGTGCTGGTCGAGTGCTCGGGCCCGGTGGGGCCAGACCTGGTCGCCGAAGTGTTCAACGACGCCTGGGAGAACCACGAACCCTTGGCATCGAAGGCCTGGCTTGATCACCTGGTCACGATCGTCGACGGCCGGACGTTATGGGACGATCTGCATTCTGAAGACGATCTACAGACCCGAGGCGTGAGTTGTGGGACGGACGATGGACAGACGGTGTCAGAACTGGTGGTGGAGCAGGTGGAGTATGCCACGGTGCTGGTGATATCCAAAACTGAAGGGGTGTCATTGGGTAAGCAGGCTCGTCTCCGGTCCTTGCTCGAGGCGTTAAACCCGGAAGCCACGATCCTATCGATAGCGGAGGGGTTGGATGTGGTGGGACAGATTGTCAACGAGCGTACTCCTGCCTCAATGCCGATCAGTTTTCAACCGGGCTGGGCGAAGCTGATCCAGGGAGCGCCGATGCCGACGATTCGATCGTCCTATTGGGCGATGGGGGTCTTTCGAGCCACGCGTCCCTTCCACCCGCAACGGCTATGGGAACTGATCGGGTCCGATTGGCCGGGAATTCTGCGGTGTCAAGGTCATTTCTGGATTGCGTCACAACCCGATCGGTGTTTTCTCTGGTCTCAGACGGCCGGCGGCCGATTTTTCGAATGTATCGGGGATTGGTGGGCGTCGATTCCCTGTGCGGATTGGCCTGACGATAAAGCCTTTCGCAAAGAGTTGAGCCAGGATTGGTCGTTGGAGTTTGGTGATCGCCGGCAGGACTTGGCTTGCATCGGCTACCGGTTGGATCAGGAGCGGTTGTTTCAGCGGCTGGCATCATGTCTCTTGACGACGGCGGAGTCGAAGCTTGGTCTGGAGGGTTGGCGCCGGTTTGAGGATCCTTTCGCGCAGGCGGCCTTGGACATTGATCTGCAGGAAGATGAACGTGAGTCCGAATAGGGGCGGGAGGATGGATGTGGCTGAGAGGGACATGAATGGGGCTGTGGTCCGGGATGCGCGATTGCCGGTGACCGTGCTGTCCGGGTTCCTGGGGGCGGGGAAAACGACGTTGTTGAATCATGTTCTGCATAATCGAGAGGGCCTGCGGGTGGCGGTCATCGTCAACGATATGAGCAGTGTGAATGTGGATGCCGCTCTCATCGCCCAGGGTGGGGCGGCCCTGAGCCGGACCGAAGAAAAGCTGGTGGAGATGAGTAACGGCTGCATTTGCTGTACCCTCCGTGAGGACTTGCTCCAGGAAGTGGCCCGGCTGGCTGAAGCCCGGCGCTTCGATTATTTGTTGGTCGAATCGACTGGGATTTCCGAGCCCTTGCCCGTTGCCGAAACGTTTTTCTTTCAGGATGAGATGGGACGGTCGCTCTCCTCGGTGGCCCGATTGGATACGATGGTCACCGTGGTGGATGCGGGAACATTTCTGGCCGACTATCAGGCATCCGAGGACCTGAAGAAGCGGGGGCTCGAACTGGGTGAAGAGGATGAACGGACGGTGACGGATCTGCTGATTGACCAAGTGGAGTTTGCGGACGTGCTGGTGATCAACAAAACCGATATGGTGTCGGATGCGCAACTGGGCGAGTTGACCGCCATTCTGCGAGCACTGAATCCGGATGCGCAGATCGTGCCGGCCCAGCAGGGACGGGTGTCCTTGGTGGAGGTGCTGCGGACGAACCGGTTTGATTTGGAGCGGGCAAGCCGCGCAGCGGGATGGATGCAGGCCTTGCGGGGGGCATGGCGATCGGAAGCCGATGAATACGGCATTCGGAGTTTCGTCTATGTGGCCCGGCGGCCCTTTCATCCTGAGCGTCTGTGGGCATTGGTTCAGAAAAATTGGAATGGGATTTTGCGATCAAAAGGATTTATCTGGCTGGCCTCTCGTACCGATTGGGTTGGGATCTGGTCTCAGGCCGGTGGGACAGGCGTCTTGGAGGGTGGAGGACGTTGGTATGCAACGCTTCCCCGTGATGAGTGGGAGGTGGATAACGACGAGCGAAAGCGATTGGAGACGATTTGGGATCCGGTCTATGGTGACCGCCAGCAGGAACTCGTCGTGATCGGACAGAATGTCGATCAAGCGGCACTGAGTCGGAGATTGGATGCCTGTTTGCTGACGGACACCGAGTTGAGCCTGGGGGCCGAGGGGTGGAGGTCATTTTCCGATCCGTTTCCCGACTGGTTGTCACCGGAATCTCCCGATGCCTAGATGATGATCTCGATGAAGGGCTGTTACGGTTGTCTGTGTGATTGCTGCAGCAGTGAAGTTGCCAAGAGGAGCGCTTGATGGCGATGGCAATGAACGTTAAAACTTACGATGTCGTAGTCGTCGGTGGTGGTGCCGCGGGTGTGGGGGTTGCGATAGCCCTCAAGCATGCGGGGATTGAGAACTGTATCGTGCTCGAGCGGCACTCGGTCGGAGCGTCGTTTGCTTCATGGCCGGCCGAGACTCGATTCATCACCCCCTCATTTCCGACCAATTCGATTGGTATGCTCGATTTGAACTCGATCGCGATTGGTGTTTCGCCCGCGTTCAGTTTAGGGGTTGAGCATCCGACGGGCGAGGAATACGCGTCGCACTTGCGGGGAGTCGCGAAGTTTTTCGAGTTGCCGATACGCGAGAAGATCAGCGTGACGGGGATCACAAAAGTTGGCAATGTTTTTCACGTCGATACGGCTGACGACACTTTGCGAGCCAGGCATGTCATTTGGGCGGCCGGTGAGTTCCAATACCCACGTCTGAATGGGTTCGTCGGCAGCGAACTCTGTCGACACACGGCAACCATTGCCAGTTATGAAGAACTTGACGGAGACGATTTCATTATTGTCGGCGGCTACGAGAGTGGCGTCGACGCGGCCTACCATCTGGCGTCTCGCGACAAACGGGTACGGTTGTTCGACAAAGGTTGTCCATGGGAAGACGAAAGTTCTGATCCCAGTGTCGCGCTGTCTACGTATTCGCTCGAACGGATGCGAGAAGATTGGTTTGAGGAGTACGTGGAGCTGTTTCCGCAAACGCCAATCGCCTCTGTCACCCGCGTGGACGCCACGTATGAAGTCACGGCACAGGACGGACGCCGGTTTCAAACTCGTGTGCCGCCACTCTGGGCGGGTGGATTTGAAGGAAGTCACAAACTGGTCGCAGATTTGTTCGAGCGACGCGACGACGGCTTTCCACTCATGAGCGAGCACGATGAATCAACCATTGTGCCGGGCCTGTTTCTGTGCGGGCCCGCCGTGCGTCACAATAACCATTCCTTCTGCTTTATCTACAAGTATCGACAGCGATTCGCCGTGGTTGCCAAGGCGATTGCCAGTTCCCTGGGGCTACCGGCTGAAGAGTTGGAGAATTACCGCATGTGGGGCATGTATCTCGATGACCTCTCCTGCTGTGGGCAGGAGTGCGTATGTTGACGAGGAACGACGAAGGGGTCGCCGGGTGGGCACTCGCCGCGCCTTCGAGCGGACTAAACGCGACGAGCGAGGCCGCGAGGAAGGGGGTCGCATCCGGCGTGGGGCGAAACCGGCTGGCACGGGCGTTGCGCGTCGAATGGCTCGGACAAACGACTGCCAGCGTTTGCTGGATTGCCAGCATGCTGACTTACGGGATCAGCTCCAGTGGGGATTGGTTGCAGTTGTTTGCTGCCTCCGCGTGGCTGTTGGCAAACATCGCATCGCTTGCGACGGCCGAGGATGACTGAGACGTTGGTAGCACTTCGAGTGAATGATCACGAACGCGTTGAAGGCGGATTCCTTGAGCAAGCGGTGAGCTTGCTCAGCCAACAAGTGTGGTGCTGGGGTCAAGACATTTTGCGACCGGAAGGTAATTGGCTGCTCGAGATCGGTTTTGACCGCATCGAGCCGCCCGCCGTCTGCAAAGACTGTGCCAGCGTGTATACCTTGGCGATGCCGCGGAGACGATGTGTTGTGCTGCGTGGGTTTGGTGTGTTCTACGGAGATGGTCGGTGGGGCGGCATCTTCCTGCCCCGCTATACGTTTCAACCTCGGTATACAACACAGGCGACGCTGGATTGTCCACCCTGGTCCAAGACAGACCTTCCGATGTTGAGCACGCCGACTAAATCCCAGAAAAATGCGTGCGCAA
>JAPPLK010000051.1 GCA_028819435.1 Nitrospira sp. | reverse complement strand
AAGCTTCGGGTTTCGCTCCGGGACGCCTTGCCCTGCATCCCACTATCACAATAAATCAGATGTTCCTCAGGATTGAATTTCCCGGGCAAACCGCCTATTCAAATATCTTTTGGAAATGCTCGTCGGCTTCTTCCCATGCGGTGGGATTCGTGTTTTTCAGCCAATCTTTCAGGAATGCCTTCTGCTCAGGCGAGAGCATTTGCTTGATCTGGTGGGAACGGCCTTGCAAGGGCTGTAAGAATCCGACCTTTTTGACGGGGTCGAGCGTGGCAGTCCGTACGTAAACGTTGGTATAAGCCAAGGGGTGCTCGTTTTCTCCCTCCCCTTGGAGCCAGACCGAAATATACTTGTCCATGTTCAATCCCGAACTGTCCAGCGCCGGATCTGTTTCATGAAACACGTCATTTTCCGTTTCGGGTAACGGAACGGCTTCATGGGCCCGGAAGAGAAAATTTCGATTCCACATGAGAAAAAAAGGGGGTTCAAAGAAAGTGGTTTCATAGTGGCAAGGAGCCGGCATGAAAGTCAAATGTGCCTTCTTGCTCAAGATAACCCTTGTATTTTCTTGTCGGCTTGTCATAGTGTTAAGGACAAGCCTCTCGTGGAATAGTGGGTGCCGGGATTTTTTTGTAGAAGGCGCTCATAAGATGTGCTGCACCACTTATCGAATCATATAAAAAAGGAGTGTCGTCTCATGAAACCATGGTGTCTCACTGCATTTCTTTTGGCCGTTCTGTTCGTTTTCGGATGTCAAGGCCCCGGACAAATCACCAAATTACGTATCCAGCACGTCGAATCCGCAGTTGAGTCCAAAGGATCGCCCCTCACGGTCGCAGTCGCTCCTTTCGATGATAAACGGCAACCCTCAGAGCACTTGGGCATGCGAGTCCGCGGTGGAGGAAGCGAAACCTATTTTGACGTGATGGACGGCACGCTGAGTCAACGTGTCACAAATTCTTTTGTCGATTTCCTGAACCAGGCGGGACTTTCCACCGCACCGGCTAATGGCGCTGGATCCGCTAATGTAAGAATTGAGCCGATGATCCAAAAATTCAAGGTCGAGGCGACCGATAAAGCGTTGGCTACCCACCTCGAAGTCGACACGATCATGGCTTTCACCGTCCATAATGCGGCCGACGAAAGTACCGTTCGAATCGCAGTCGGCGTCGGTGGAACGGATCATGAAGTATTCTTCTCCGAAGAGGATATGGAAAAACTGATCGCGGAAGTACTCACTGAAGGTTTCGAGGAATTTCTGGAAAAGGTCGAAGTTCAAGGAGAGGCCCTCAAGTTTCGTCTTCATGAGGAAGCCTCCTGAGACCGGATTTGACAAAATCCCTGTCTAGGGTTCTTCACTCGCACCAAACCACCGATAGCGATATCTCGCTACAAGTTCATAGCCGGCAGTCATGGCCTGACGGCACAAGCGGAACCTCCAGAAAAACAGGAGGAGTTTTCCGCTCGTCAGGCCGTGCAGGAACGGAAAAAACGCTTCCAGCCCACCGACAACGGTCCCCTTTTCATCGATCCAATAGGCCATGGGAGGCCGGGAGCCAGACTGGTGACGGCTTCCCAGATATTCGATGGCATCCTGACTGTCATAGGGGAGATACTGAACGCATGTGGAACGTTGCTCCAATTTTCGCTTCACTGCCACGCAAAGACGACAATGAGAATCATAAATCAGGCAACCGGACCGCGGTTGACGGGAAATTTCATCGTTCATGTTTCATCCTGGCCTCAGGCAGTTCGCCTAGCCCTTAAACGTGTCTGCAATCCGATCCGGGGACACGATCCCTCGCTCCGTAATGATTCCGGTGACGTATTTCGCAGGTGTTACGTCAAAGGCCGGGTTAAAGACGTCTACATTTTTTGGGGCAATGCATGCCTCTCCATTGATGGTGGTCACTTCATGACCGGGACGTTCTTCAATAGGAATGGCGGAACCGGATGGCGTTGACACATCGATGGTCGAAGAAGGCGCTGCTACGTAAAAGGGAATGTTATGGGCCTTGGCAAGAACCGCGACGCCATAGGTCCCGATTTTATTCGCTACGTCTCCGTTGGCTGCGATCCGATCGGCACCGACCACGCACAAGTCGATTTTGCCCTGCCGCATGACAACGGCTGCCATGCTATCCGTGATCAGCGTTACGGGAATGCCGTCTTCCATCAATTCCCACGCCGTCAATCTGGCGCCCTGAAGAACGGGCCGAGTCTCATTCGCAAAGACGTGCACCTGTTTCCCCTGCTCCGACGCCGCCCTGATCACTCCCAAGGCCGTGCCATATCCGGCGGTTGCCAACGCCCCGGCGTTACAGTGTGTTAAGACGTTCTGGCCATCCTTGATGAGACCGGCTCCTTGTTGGCCCATGGCCTTACACGTGGCAATGTCTTCTTGTTGGATTGCCAAGGCTTCCTGCACGAGACGGGACTGGATCTCGGGTACCGTGCAAGCACGATTTTCCCGTACAACGGCCTTCATCCGCGTCAAAGCCCAAAAAAGATTTACGGCCGTGGGGCGAGTTGCGGCTAATTGATCACAAATAGCCGCAACCTTCCGTTCAAATACCGGGACATCGGTTTCAAAAACTGATTGCGCTCCCAACGCGACCCCCATGGCCGCGGTCACGCCAATAGCCGGTGCACCCCGCACCTTCAACTCTTGAATGGCGGATGCCACGGCAGCCACGTCTTTACACTCAAGCCGTTCGGTATGGCCAGGCAACCGGCTCTGGTCAAGGAGCCACACGCGCCCTTCTTTCCATTCCACCGTGGGAATCATGTCAAAAACCTTTAAGCCCTTCCTCAAAGTGCCGGGTATTCAAAGGGTCAGTAAGGTTCCATGGACGCATCTTCGTATTCTTGTTTTTGGGGCTCGGGTGATGAGGCACCGGCTTCATTATTGTCCTCAGGAAACAATATTTTCTGTGGCAACGTGATTGTATTTTTCAGAATCGACAATGCCAATCTGCCAAATCCTTTTAATCCAACCGCCACGGATTCCACGGCCAGCGGCTCAATTGCCGGATTCCGAAACGGGCCTTTGACCGAAAACATGGCCAAGTCGATTCCCTGCTCTTCATCGTCAAGCAAGAGATGCACCAACGGAATTTCTTTAAGAAGTTTAAAATACGAGCCCAGGGGGCTGACCGCGGTCACCACGTCCAATTTATCGTTTACCAAGTCGTATTGTCCGGCAGCCGTCATTTTCACAACGGGTCCATCCATCACCATGTCCGTTGAAACAACCCGGCCATCGACAATGGCAAAAGTTCCACTTTGCCGATCAAAAGGATAGCCGTCTTTTTCAAGGTCCATTTTCCCCTGTAGCATATTCGGCAGGTTCATGACGGCTAGAATTTTAGGAATCACGACCCCTCGTTTGATCCGGCCGTCTTTGATGGTGAGTTTCAACGTGCCTTTGAGGGTCGGAAGCACGCCTAGGGGATTTCTACCATGTCCTTGTAGTGTACCCTCCATGGTCATCAATCCCGTCATCAATCGTTTGTCGAGTGTTTGTTTATCAAGAAGTGTTTTTTCCAGGGTTAACAATGGAATCGAATTGATCGAAAACCACGTCTTCACCGCGGCTGGCTGTTGTACGGGCAGGTTGACTGATACACGCCCTTGAATCGTCCCGTTGTCAGCTTTCCCACGAATGCGGTCTATGCGGATGACGCCCTCATTGATGTTCAGTTGACAGGACAAATTCCGCACCTTCAGGTTGTGGTACGAGGCACGATTGAACTGCAATCTTGCGGAGACTTTAGCCGTGTTGGCAATCATTTCCAAAAATTCCCGAAGGGGAGAACGTTGTTTGTCTCTCGGCAGCAACAAATCGAGATCGAATCGACTCGCAGTCAGCGACAGTTTCATGTTCGGCCTACTGTCCCACTTGAGGATGAATCCCTTGGCTTGAGTTTGACTCTTCTCAAGATTCCACTGAAGTCTCTTTAGTTCGGCGGCATGGCCGGCCAGTTTCACTTGAAACGCCACCCGGGAAATCGGCGACCTGACTCCTTCGACGTTGACGACTCCATTCGTTAAGGTCACTTGCCCCGATTTGCTCCATGACCTCCAATCACCTCCCGTTCCCCGAAGATGTACCATCCCTTCCATGGTCCCGGAGGAAATAGTTTTCTCAAATAATTCAAGGTCCGGCGGTAACGACTCGAAGCGTATCGGTTCGGCCTTCAGTGAGGCATTGAACGTCAAGGTTTGGCCGTAATGAAATTTTCCTTTTCCGGCGAAGCGAACCGACGGTAAACTCAGGACCATGCTTTCAAACGTGAATTGATGCTTTTTGCCGACTCGAACGTAAAAATCCAGATTGCCGGACAGGCTCGAGGGTTTATAGAGAATACCCGGCAAGTGGATTTCTAATCCTTGCATGGAAATTCTCCCTTTCACCGAGGGGCTTCGCAGTTGTCCTGTAACCGTGAGAAGATACTGCGACCTGCCTGAAATTGTTTCTTGCGTCGGAAGTGCCTGACCAGACAAGAGAGTCCGCAGGTCGCTGTCACTGAAATGCCCTTGAATTCTCAAGTCATCAGTATAAGATTCACCTTCAAGGTTAATCGTCCCTTGGACGTGAAAATCACTATCTCCATAGAGCCCTGTAACGTTTTCGAAACGAACATGATTTTCTGAAATGGCAAAAAGGCCCTCCACTCGGGTAAGGGGCATGCGTAGTCCCGGCAATTGCATGGCAATCCGTTCAGGATGATATTCGGCGCTTTGGAAGGCGATGGCTTGAGGGTCCCTGAGTGGTCCGGCAAAGCGCAGTATTAACAATCCACTCCCGGCCTTGCCTTGCAAAGCTTCTTCTGGTCGTTGTGCTAAGCTCCACCCGGCAATGGTTTGTATAAGGCCAATAATTTTTGAGGCGGAAACCTGACCCTCGAATTCTGTTGTCAACCAAGGTCCTTGTTCGGTAAAAACAATCATCCCTTCGCCTTGAGTGACGGGCAGATCCTCATATTGGCCATGAAAATCGAAGAATCGAATCTCATCAGCCCCGACGTTGATGGTGCAGGTCATCTCTTTGACGGTTCCCAGCTTAGGCCCTAAATCCAATCTTCCTTCCGAAAGCTGAAACTTTCCCGTCAGCGTATAGCCCGCTTCTTTGCGGGAGGAGCCGGTAAACGTTGCTGAAACCGCTTGGATTTTTCCACTGACGGACTGAAGGTGAATGGCATCAGACAATTCCGACGGAATAAGTCCTTCGGGTAGTAATTGGGGCAAATGTTGAATGGCTACAGGTGCGCTGGACCATTGCCCCGAATAGGTTGGCGGTTCAGGCCGCCATAAACCTTTCACGCTGATTTCTGAATTCAGATCAATGCTGTCGGTTAAAACCACAAGATCGGATACGGACAGGTCATACCCTTCAATGCCAGGAGCAAAATGGAGGTGTCCTTGGACCTTGGTTCGACCTTGCAACCCAATCGGGACTTCATGTACGTCGAAAAAATTGGCCAATTGCACAAGCGTTTCGCGATCAAGGTCCATACGAGTATGGATGTCGAATTGAGGCGACGCGTCACGGCCTGGAGCGTTTCCTTCCTTGAAAAAACCGCCGATATCCTGGAGCGTCCCATAAGCAGAGAGCACGGACCCCGTGTCCCCTTCGGAAAATCGCGCGGACAAAAATATTTCCGTAGGACCATCCCACACGAGTTGCTCTACTTGCAGTTCTACGTCTTCCGCGTAAACAATAAACGCGGATTCACGGCGATAGCGATCCTCCAGGTGAACTGTACCGTTGGTCAATTTCAATGAACGCCCCAAGAGCCACGCTCCTACCTGTGCCTGATCGGATGATTCCCTTTGAAGAACGTTTAGATAATTCCATTGCCCGTTTTCGTCTCGCCTGAGATTAAAAACGGAATGTTCGATGATCAGGGCATGCGGCAGGGGTATATCCTGCACGAAGGACAAGAAATTCAAATCCAGTTGAATGTACGTGGCCTGAAAAAGCGGAGTGCCTTGCTCCGGGTCTTGAATGCTGACATCTCTCAGTTCCAGGTGAGGATAGGGGAAAACCCCTACCCGTATGCGTTCGATGACGACGTGATCTCCAAATGATCTTGCGACAAGATCTCGAACGATAACTTGCACGTCCTCCGTGTGGAACGTCGCAAGATAGACGACGCCCACAACGCAAACGATCATGATCAGGAGGAGGATCGGAATCAGACTCTTGCGCTTGGAAGACATGCGTTCATTCCTGGTCTTGATGGGAGAAACTCTTAGGAGTTAGACCAACTGGTGGTCCGCTATGGGCCGTTTGTCGTATAAACGGTTGTCTTAGCATTTTCTTGACAGTCTGAGGAATTCACCGTTATGGTCCTCCCCCATTCTAACGAAAGTCCACTCGTTATTCTATCGACAGTTTCCTGACCATGAAATCGGTTTCCCGCACAGCATTCTCTTTGCCATATTCATACACGCATCTTCTCGTGTCGCGTTCAGTAGCCGGCGCGCTGCTCAAATGTTATGACTATCCTCATCCGCATAAACCGGATGTCATAATCAGGGGATACGACAAGGCCCATGCCTTTCGGACGGCGAAAATGTGCGCGGTCGTGGCCCAGCATCTTTCGTATGAACGCCCACGTGTCCGACAGTTTCAGATTGCCTGTTTATTGCATGATTTGGGAAGGGCCGGACTTGAGCGTCGGCTTTTTGGCAAAATATGGTCATGGGCGCGTAGCCGGAATATTCCCACGAGACCTGCAGAATGGCGGTTGTTGCACCCCGGTTCGAGTTATGGCAAGGAAACCGAAGCATTTGTAAAAACGTATCGAGATGCATTGGCCGAACAAGGATTTCCGCTCACCCAGTGGGCATATGAACACGTTGAAATGCGATTGGGATTCGCTCGTCGCCATCGTCGGCAACTCAGAAGAATCACCCCCTTCTTGAAAAGCCTGGACATTCGTTGGTTGCCATGGATGGAGAAGGTGACGTTATATTATTATTATCCTGAAAAACTGGAACGGTCTCCTGACTGGGTCAGGGAACTTGGAGAGATCTTAGTCGCTTGTGAACAGTTGGAAGCCTTCAGCAATCGTCGACGCGGAGCAGACTACTACGTGCGATCACAAGAAAGTTTTCACGAGGCCTTTTGCTACCTCGACGCATTAAAACGACAAGGACGTTTGCGGACAAGAGTCGTCAAAGCGGTTCGACAATTGACGGCTTCCGGAAGTTTTGATTCCATTCTCAAGGCAGCCCGAGGGAGGATACTATCACGATCAGAACAACAATTCCTTCGCTCCCTTCAATAGACAAAAGAGAGAATCCGATGCCCGTTCTTACTCATCACTTCTCGATCGCGATGCAAGGCCATTCGCACGTCGAGAATATCTCCGACCGCATTCGGCACTTCCTTGCCTCCACGCCGATGCAAGCCGGTATCGTCACGATCTTCGTGAAACATACGACGGCGTCGGTTCTTATCGTCGAAGATGAACCGGGTTTACGCGCTGACACCAAAACCGTCTGGGATAATCTGGTTCCGGCAACCTCAACCTGGCAGCATAACGTGAGGAACCCCGGGGAGAACAACGGACACAGTCACTTGCGAGGCCAAATCCAGGGCCAATCATTGACCGTTCCATTTGCCGACAACCAATTACTCTTGGGGACCTGGCAAGAAATTGTTATTCTCGATTTTGATACAAGGGCACGCTCTCGAGAGATCATCGTCCAAGTGATGGGTGAGTGAGCTTGAATACGTGTGAGGCTGACTCTTTAAGTTATCCTTGTTTTTCGATTGACCGCTGCTAAAGCACGAGGAGCCGAAAAAAGAGATCTTTCTTGCTTTTTTTTCTAAATGAGAGACAATGAAATAGAGGACGGGAGGCAATAGAGCTCATTTCATCGTGGTTTCACGGAGGGGATAATCCATGACACAAAAAAGCCAAGCCGACAAACAACGACTCAACACCCCGTTGTTCTTCTGGATAACGGCCCTTCTTTTCACTTGCTTGTGTTGGACTCCCGTTTGGGCTGATAGTATGGATCAGCAACAACTTGTTGAAAAAGCCAAGCATACCATTGCAAGCTTTATGGAGGATCCGGATCTCACTTGGTTTCAGGATCACGTCAAGGAAGCCAAAGCCCTTTTGATTATCCCCCAACAATTAAAGGCTGCCTTCTTCTTTGGTGCGGATGGAGGCAGTGGAGTTTTGGTCGTCAATGATGACAAGACGGGAGAGTGGGGCGAACCGGCCTTTTACGTCTTGGGAGGACTCAGCTTTGGATTTCAATTCGGTGGGGAAGCTTCGGAAGTCATTATCTTGGCCATGACCCAAGGCGCAGTCGAAAAGCTCTATTCTTCATCCTTTAAACTGGGCGGTGATGTCTCCGTGGCAGCCGGACCCTATGGAGGCGGAGTCGAGGGCGCTACCTCAGCCAATTTAAACGCCGACTTTCTTTCATTTTCTCGTTCAAAAGGGGCCTATGCGGGGATCTCATTGGAAGGATCGATCATCTATGCGGACGATGATTCCAATCAAGCTTATTATGGGAAAAAGGTTCGGCCCGTTGATATTCTTGTCACCAAATCCGTCAAAAATAAGCACTCGGCCGGTCTTCGCGAAGCCATTATGACAGCAACCAAATGAGTGCGCATTCTTGCGTGAGCATGCCTCGCTGACGAATTAGAGGTGCAAGCAAGTCTATTCCTGAATGGCGGGGACGATCACGACCTCTCCATCTTTACAATCGATCGTCACCGCGTCACCGTCTTTTATCTCTCCTTTGACCAACAGCTTCGACAAGGGTGTTTCGACGTCGTGCTGGATCAGGCGTTTCAACGGTCGAGCACCATACATGGAACTGTAGCCTCGCGACCCCAAATGAGACAGCGCCTCTTCGGTCACCTCCAACCGAATTCTTCGGTCTTCCAGCCTTGTTTTTAATCGCTCCAGTTGAATGTCCGCGATTCGACCGACCTCATCCGTGCTCAGCGGATGAAAGACAACGGTTTCATCGATACGATTCAAGAATTCCGGACGAAAATGCCGTTTGAGCACGTTCAAAACAAGGGCCTGCAATTCTTCATAGTTTTGTTCACGTTCCTGCGCCTCCAGAATTTCCTGACTGCCGATATTCGACGTCATAATCAAGACCGTATTCTTAAAATCAGCGGTTCGTCCTTGGGAATCGGTCAACCGGCCGTCGTCGAGGACCTGCAAGAGAATGTTGAATACGTCATGGTGAGCTTTCTCAATTTCATCCAGGAGAATCACGCAGAAAGGACGACGCCTGACGGCCTCGGTCAATTGCCCCCCCTCTTCATAGCCGACGTAGCCGGGTGGGGCCCCGATGAGTCGCGCCACGGCATGTTTTTCCATGTATTCCGACAAATCTATCCGTATGAGATTGGCTTCGTCGTCAAAGAGGACGTGGGCCAAGGCCCGAGCCAGTTCAGTTTTCCCAACGCCGGTCGGACCGAGAAACAAAAATGAACCGATTGGCCGGTTGGGGTCCTTGATGCCGGATCTCGCCCTGAGGACGGCGTCGGCGACGGCTCGAACTCCTTCATCCTGGCCGACCACGCGTTGATGGAGCAACGTTCCCAATTGCAACAATTTTTCCATTTCCCCTTGGAGGAGACGGCTTACCGGAATGCCCGTCCAACGACTGACCACTGCTGCGATGTCTTCTTCGTCCACTTCTTCTTTCAATAGACGAGACTCCCCTTCCTGTCGATCGAGGTGCGCTTCTTCATCCTGGAGTTCCCTCTCCAGCCTCGGCATCGTTCCATAGCGGAGTTCCGCAACGCGATTGAGATCATATTCACGTTCAGCCTTTTCAACCTGGTGCTTCAAATCTTCAATGTGTTGTCGGATTTGTTGCAAGCGTCCGACTGCAGATTTCTCCGCTTCCCACTGGGACTTCAATTCGGTAAGTTCCCGGCGCTTGTCCTCGAGTTCATCTTCCAACGTTTCAAGTCGTGCCTGGCTACCCGGATCCTCTTCCTTCTTGAGGGCTTCCCGTTCGATTTCGAGTTGCATCACTTTTCGGGAAACTTCATCCAATGCCGCGGGCATGCTGTCGATTTCCGTACGCAGTCTTGCGGCGGACTCATCAACGAGATCGATCGCCTTGTCCGGGAGAAACCGGTCGCCGATATATCGATGGGAAAGCCGTGCAGCCGCAACCAGGGCCGCGTCTTTAATGCGGACCCCATGATGGACCTCATATCGTTCCTTGAGTCCCCGCAAAATCGAAATCGTACTGGCGACCGACGGTTGTTCCACGAGCACGGGCTGGAACCGGCGTTCAAGTGCCGCGTCTTTTTCAATATGCTTGCGATACTCATCCAGGGTCGTCGCTCCGATCAGGTGGAGTTCCCCTCGCGCCAGCATCGGTTTCAACAGGTTGGCGGCATCCATGGCCCCTTCGGCCGCTCCCGTGCCCACCACGGTATGCAATTCGTCGATAAACAGGAGAACGTCTCCGTGAGACGACTGAATTTCCTTTAAGACAGCTTTCAGGCGTTCCTCAAACTCTCCCCGGAATTTGGCTCCGGCCACCAAGGCTCCCATGTCGAGGACGACCACGCGTTTTTGCTTCAACCCTTCAGGAACGTCGCCCTTGATGATCCGTTGAGCCAGCCCTTCGACAATGGCCGTTTTCCCGACACCGGGCTCACCGATGAGCACGGGATTGTTTTTTGTCCGTCTCGATAAGATTTGAATTGTCCGCCGGACCTCCTCGTCACGCCCGATCACCGGGTCCAGCTTTCCCTGGGTTGCCAAACGGGTCAAATCCCGGCCATATTTTTCCAGTGCCTGAAAGGTCCCTTCAGGGTCCTGGCTGGTCACTCGTTGATGACCTCGAACCTGTTGCAGGCCGGCCAACAGTTCATCGCGCGTCACCCCCAGGTCCTTTAACGCGCCATCTTGAGCCGCCAGGGCCAGCAGGAGATGCTCGACACTGACGTATTCGTCCTTCAAGGATTGTTTTTCATCTTCGGCACGAGCCAGCAACATGGACGTGCGCTGAGTCAAATGTAGCTGACCGGGCGCTGCTCCCGTGCCACGCACTTGAGGGATTTTGGCAAGTCGTTGCTCGGTCTTGGCTCTCACGGCGGAACCGGACACTCCGCTGTGCTCCAGGATCGGATCGGCAGACCCGTTAACTTGCGCCAGTAAAGCCGCCAGCACGTGCTCAACGTCGATACCCTGGTGATTTCGGCGCATGGCAAGGGCAGACGCGGCTTGTAGCGCTTCCTGTACTTTGAGCGTCATGCGGTTCATATCCATGATTACCGACTCCCCTGTAAAGGAACCTCTGCTTTACTGCACTATCGGGCGCAGGGCTGCGTTGTGTCCTCGCTCAACCCTCACCTATCTCTCTGATAAGCCTCGGGTTTCGCTGCGGGACGCCTTGCCCTGCATCCCGCTATCACAATAAATCAGAGGTTCCTAAATATTTTCGATCAACGATCGTCTATCATCAGATAATCACGTCCCCCAAAAAATCAAGTAGGAATCAACGATCGTCGTTCCTTACTCTCGACGATTAGATAGGCGATGCCATCAGTCGTTCGTAGATCATGAGAACCCGGGTCCTGACGGATTCATAGCGGGCGAGAAAGCTTGAGGTCGCAGAAGATGGGGGTTGATCCGCATAGCCCATGCGGACGGCACATTTGGTCAATTCGGCAGGTTGATGCGGCAATGTATGGGTTTGCAGTTCATGGACCATTTGTATCTTATTCTCAACGTCACGCAGAAACAGATAGGCCTCCTCCAGAAACTTTCCATCAGCATCTTGTAAAAGGTTAAGCGCTTGGAGTTGCTGAAGCCCTGTAATCGTATTCGACTCAAATAATTGTGGGTGCCTGGCCACGTGCAACAATTGAAGCGTTTGGACTATGAATTCAATGTCACGAATTCCTCCAGGGCTGAGTTTGACGTTACGTTCATGCTCTTTTTTCATCTCGACTCTTCGGTGAATCTGAGATCTTAGCGCGTGAACCGTTTCGACAAGATCTCTGCTCCCCTGTTCTTCTTGCCCCATGACAAACGGCCGGATTTTCTTGAGAAAGGTCTGCCCCAAATACCGATGTCCTGCTATGGGACGTGCCTTTAACAATGCCAGCCGTTCCCAAGTCCTTCCTCGCGTTTGATAATATTTCACGGCGTCACGGCTTGCCCAAGCCAATGGTCCAACGTCTCCTTCAGGTCGCAAACGCAAATCCACTCGAAACAATCGCCCTTCCGAAGTGGACGCCGACAGGATTCGGGTAAGTTCCATGGCAACAATTTGAAAAAACATCTCATTACTGATTGGTTTTTTCGCGGTTTTTATGTGCCTGTTGCCCGACGAGTATAAATAGATGAGATCGACGTCGGAACTGTAGTTCAACTCACCTCCACCGAGTTTTCCCATTCCCAACACCACAAATCCTTTGCCGCTCCTACTCATCACGGGGCCTCGATAAAGGGGAATCCCATATTCCTTGCACAGTTCTTCGTGAACGAGCCGGTACGCGGCGTGGATCACGATTTCCGCAAGTAGCGACAGGGATTGAACCGTCTCCGCGACGGATGCAACGCGAAAAAGGTCTCGCGCGCCGATACGCAGCATTTCCCGGCGATGGAAACGTCGAAGTGCGTCGAATTTGTGTTCGTAAGTGTGCACAAGACCAAGGGTTTCGTCCAAGACCGTTTGCAGGCGTTTGAAATCAGGTGCGCCCTGCAAGACGCGCTCTTGCTCGATCCAATAGATTAACATAGGGTCTCGAATGAGCGTTTCCGCCATCGCAGGGCTGTTTCCGAACAAAATACACAACAACTGCAGGACGTGCGGTACCTGCGCCAAAAAACCAAATACTTGGGTTCTGGCATTGCCGGCATCAAGATAGCGCTCCCATTCTCGTAAGGCTTGATCCGGATCGGCCGTCACTGAAACGGCGCGCAAGAGATCAGCAAGAATGGCTGCGAGCCGTTTTCTGCTTCCAGGTTCGCCAGCCATAAGTTGAAGATTGGCATCGGCTTCTTTCCAATTCCGGAACCCATATGGCGCCAACAGCCGTTCGACTTCCGAATAGGCTAAATTCGGAGAAAGCAGCAAAGGACGAGGGCCAGACTTAAAACGCGGCTTGAGCATAATCAATCACGAGAAACGTTTGAGGGTTAATCCTTCTCACAATCGTCACACGTTAAGGTATACTTTAGGAACCTCTGAGTTATTGTGATAGCGGGATGCAGGGCAAGGCGTCCCGGAGCGAAACCCGAAGCTTATCATAGAGATAGGTGAGGGTTGAGCGAGGACACAACGCAGCCATGCGCCCGATAGTGCAGTAAATCAGAGGTTCCTTTATTGTCATGAAAAAGCCATTCGACAAGACGGAACTGGAAAAACTCTCTCCACGAATCGACCCTGCAGTGATCAAGGACTTCCTGGATCGCATGGACCCGGATTATTTCTTGGAATTTTCAACCCAGACCGTGGCGGAACACGTGACCATGGCCAACATCCTGACCTTGGAAGATCCCTGCACGCTCCTTGTTCAACCAGCAAACGATGCGAATCAATACCGGCTCACGATCGTCGCCTACGACTATTTTGCGGAATTTGCCACGATTTGCGGCTTGTTGTCCGCCTATGGTTTCAACATACGTGAAGCGCTTGTTTTCACGTATCATGACGACCCGGTTTCTTCGTCGAAAACTTTACGTCACATGCAAGCGCTCAAATGGCCGATCCTGCGCCCACGCCAACGACCGGGCCTCTTCAAAAGAAAAGTTGTGGACGTCTTTCAGGTTCACCTTCTCCCGGGGACGACGTTCGATACGGCCATTGAGCAGGAATTGAGCCAGGACTTGTCCCACATGGTGTGTTTGCTCGAATCCCAGAAGCTCCAGGAGGTCCGCAATTACGTCAATCGCAAATTAGTGGAAATGCTTGGCCAAAGAAAAACGGCGGCTTCCGCCCTCGTGCATCCGGTGGAAATATTTTTCAACAACGTGCGTTCCATGCGAGATACCATCGTCGATATCAGGGGCACGGATTCCCCGGCTTTCTTATACGCCTTTACGAACGCGTTGGCCATGAGAGGACTGTATTTTTCAAAAGCCGTGATTGATGGAGACGGCACCAGGGTCCGCAACCGATTTTTTGTCAGGGATCGACACGGCAAGAAGATTGTCTCGGCACAAGAACAACAGGAACTGACCGTTGCCGCCGCCCTCATCAAGGAATTTACCCATTCCCTCACGTGGGCCCCGGATCCCGGCAAGGCGTTGAATCATTTCAGTCGTTTCCTGGATCAGTTGCTCGAGCAACGTCTCAGCAAAAAACAGATCGGCTTGCTCACCAAAAACGATTCGTTGGCCAACCTTGCCCGGTTGTTCGGCACAAGTGATTTTTTATGGGAAGATTTCCTGCGCCGGCAACACGTCAATCTTCTGCCCATTGTCGAAACGTTCCATCGACCTCAGGCCCGCTCATCAAAAACTGCTCTCGCCAAGGCGTTGAAGACCGCACTTGGAAAGAATCGAAATCCGGAAAACAGAAAAACGATCCTGAATCGCTTTAAAGACCAGGAATTGTTTCGTATCGACATGCACCATATTCTCAATGAAACGTCCCTCCCCTCGTTCTCCGAATCGCTCACGATCCTGGCTGAAGTGATCT
>JAPPLK010000114.1:53822-93283 GCA_028819435.1 Nitrospira sp. | reverse complement strand
AAGCTTCGGGTTTCGCTCCGGGACGCCTTGCCCTGCATCCCGCTATCACACTAAACCTGTCCTCGACGTTCTTAATCGGGGATCAGAGGTTCCTTACATTAAACGGCCGTCGATGCTCACTCAATGACTGAATCCTCCGGCACTTACGAAACGTTCCATCAACTCGGGGTACGAGCGGGTAACCGGAAATTGAGGATATTCGGAACAGATCGAATCCGGTGGGCGGAAGAAAAACCCGGCATCGGCCTCCTGCAACATCGATAGATCATTATAGGAATCTCCCGCCGCCAACACGTGGAAGTTCAGATTCTTGACTGCGGCCACCGCGTGCCGTTTCTGGTCTTGCTGCCGAAGCGCATAATTCCGAATGTAGCCTTTATCGTCAATCTCCAGGGTGTGGCAAAATATGGAAGGATAGTGAAGTTGCTTCATCAGGGGACTAACCAGGTCATAATAACTGTCTGATAAGATAATGACCTGACAACGCTCTCGCAACCACGTTAAAAATTCCACGGCGCCATCCAGGGGTTTCAGCCCCGCCACCACCTCGGTAACGTCCGACAGCTTGAGATCAAATTTAGCCAGGATGGCCAAGCGTAGCTTCATGAGTTCGTCATAGTCGGGAATGTCCCTGGTGGTGACGTTCAAGTCGGTAATCCCCGTTTTTTCGGCCAAAGCCAGCCAGATCTCCGGAGTCAGGACTCCTTCCATATCCAAACACGTCACCACGGGTGATTTCATACGCCCCTCAAAAACATGCAAGTTTCGGATGAAAAGTAAAAGGGAAACACGGCAAGAATGGTAGAAAGACGGCCATTGTATAAGAATCGGAGTGAGACTACAAACCTTTTATCCAACGTGCGGCTCCCGCAACCTTGCGCCCACCCCTTATCCAAAGGCAATGAGCAAGCCAAACGCAAGATAGCACAGGCCGTTGAAAATCAGGTGATAGGGCCTCAAGGCATGGGACCGTAAACGAAGTTTCAGGTACCCCGCGGCAAGGAACGTCAAGCCGATGCCCCACAGGGCTTCCTTTCGCGGAACCCACGGCGTCAACAAGACTCCCAAAGCCGGAAGCAGGCTGCCTTGAAACACCATCGCTCCGGTGATGTTGCCGAAGGCCAAGGTATCCCGGCCACGCCGCACCCAAATAATACTATTCACTTTTTCCGGCAGTTCGGTGGCTACCGGTACGATCAACAACGACAAAGCCAAGGTGGAAAGCCCAAGCCAGGCGGCCAAATGCTCCACGCCGTACACGAAACCCTTGGCCCCTCCGACGATCAGCCCGAATCCGATAAGCAATTGCAGGAGGATCGTGACAAGGTTCTCGGGTATCCGTAACCGGCTCAAAAACAGGGGGTGATCCGCCTCGGTGCCATGGCCCTGCTCAACCAATTTCCCGGATGCGCGAATGGTCAACAGCAAATAGACGAAATAACTCAGGATCAAGACTAACGCCAACGACACACGAGCCCATTGCCATTCTGAAGGCACGAAGATTGTGAGGGCCGCCAATGCAAAGGCAAAGAGAAACCAATCCAGGTCCCGGTGCACACCGGTAGGCTCGGGACGAAGGGCTTGCGTCCAACCACGACGCTGGGCGGCAAACGTTCCCATTAAGAACAATGTAATGGTCGATAGCATAAGCGGCGCGCCTAAAATAGCTCCCACCCCGACGTCATGGCGAACCGACAAATCCCCGGAGGAGGCCAACACCGCCACCACCGGAATCATCGCCTCGGGCAAAGCCGTTCCCACGGCCGCAAACACCGACCCCGTAACCCCCTCGGAAATGTGTAGCCGCTCTCCGAAATGTTCGAGCGCGTTGGTAAACGTTTCTGCGCCGACCAGGATCACGACCAACGAAATGAATAGAATCCACAATTCCATAGAAAGAGGTTTCCTTGGTGAGCCGCCATCCGTCACATGGTTCGGTGAACCTTGCTCATGGCGTGCGGGTGCACTAAACTATCGTCATGAATGATGAGATGGGAATCATCCTGGGTTGTCTGGCCGGATTGCTGGCCTGCCGATTCGGCATCCAATGGTGGCGACGACGCAAGGCGGCCAAACAAGCCGATGAACTTCTCTCCAACATTGTGAAAGGCAAAGACGCCTTTCGCCGGTGATCCTATCAAAACTGAAACGCCAGTTGAATAAGGCCGCCCTGCTTGTTGCTCCCTCTGGGAGCGGGTTGGGGTGAGGGTCGGGATGAGGACTCCCCACCCGTCGTGCGGTCAACAATTTCCTGAAGAGGCCCCCGACACAACCCGCAGCGATGCCGTTTTGTCGAAAGTGTGTTGCGGTGGCGATGATACGCGTGCCCGCACCAGACACAGCGCCACGTAAACCTGACGGAGACTCTGGCGTCCTCGCCGAGTGTATGATAAATCGTGATCCCCAAGCCGTCGTTGTTCATCAGGGCCATGATCCTCCGAAATTCCCGCCCGTGCGACGGACACCATTTCTTCACGTCGAACTGCCATTGATGAATCATCTCGTGGGCTAAGGTGCCCCGGATCTCTTCAAAGGGTTGTCTGGAAAGAAGCGGGACCGACAAACGAATCACCCGCCCCTTGCCATGCCGTTCCTCCAAAGCCACCCAAGAAGTGCGCGGACCCGTCCGGCTGCGAAAGAGACCAGCCGAAGCCGTCAGACGGTTACTCCATTGAATCTCGATGGCCGGCAGCCGGTTCTGAAAATACGAACCATTCAACTCCCGCCAGATCGCCTGAAGGTGTTCGACCGAAAGGGGAACGTTGCCAGGGGTACGAAGCGCCATGTTCTCGACACGGGTCCTCATGGAGTATGGGACGCCGCTATGGTACCATGATTGCCGCGTAAATTTGTAGCCGCGCCACCCGTTTATTCCCCTCCTTTTTGCGCCCTCTCCCGCCGCTGGGAGAGGGCTGGGGTGAGGGAGCATTAGGCTTGACTCGAGGTAGAAAGTATTTCTAGCAGGAACAACATGGTCCCTGAAGCAGACGCGAAGCACCATCTCCTGGCCGATGAAGCCTTCATGCGCGAAGCGCTGCGGCAAGCAGAGCAAGCCGCCTCCGAAGGCGAGGTCCCCGTGGGGGCGATACTCGTGCGTGAGAATACCATCGTAACCAGCGGACGAAACACCAGGGAACGCCAACAGGATCCGACGGCTCATGCGGAACTCATCGTGATCCGGGAAGCCGCCGAACAGTTGCAATCCTGGCGATTAACTGGCACAACCCTATACGTGACGCTGGAACCCTGCCTCATGTGTGCCGGCGCCATTCTTCAAGCGCGGATTCCTCGCGTGGTTTTCAGCACGTGGGATCCCAAAGCCGGGGCATGCGGATCCCTCTTTGCGATCCATCAGGATACCCGCTTGAATCACCAAATCGCCGTCACGTACGGCATATTGGAAAACGAAAGTCGCGACCTGCTGCAGCGCTTCTTTCAACGGCTCAGGCAGGACCAGCCCCTCGCCATGAACTAAAAGCTTACCGATAGACGGAGAGGTGCGAGAGTGGCCGAATCGGGCGGTCTCGAAAACCGTTGACCGGCAACGGTCCGTGGGTTCGAATCCCACCCTCTCCGCCACACCATCAAAAGCGGTGATTTGCGGATTGGAACCACAACCTCACCCATTGGCCGTAGATGAGGGCGGGATTCGAACGGGGGATCTGAAGGGGGTGCGCCCCCTTCATGGGGTGACCGAAGCGAAGCGGAGGCGCGAGGGAGGCAAGTCCAAGTCTGCCGGAAATCACATCTCTCGTGGCTCAGTTTTTGGGGAGACCCTCAGTGGCGCCATGCTTGCGCAACATTTTTCATTGTTATATATAATACAATGAACTTATAATAACAATGAATTGAGGTTGTCCTGTGATCAAGTCAACGTTAACCGATAAATGGCAAACCACTATCCCGGCCGAAGTCCGCAAGGCGCTTCACCTCAAGCCTCGGCAGCAGCTCATTTATGAAATGGTTGACGGCGCCGTTGTGGTGAAGCCTCAACCCGAAACACTCAAGGACCTGTATGCCTGTCTTGCAAGCGACCAGCCGCCTGCTTCTAAATCCGAAGAGCGAGCGGCAGCACGCAAAGCAAGGGGTTCGAGATATACATGACCAAGTATCTCTTGGACACTAACGTCCTGATCCGCTTCCTCCTCGGCAACCATGACACACACTCCCCGGCGGCCCGGAAACTGTTTGGCGAGGCTTGTGATGGAAAATGCACGTTGATCCTGACCGAAGTGGCTGTGGCCGAAGCAGTGTGGGTACTGCATTCCTTCTACAACGTCAAGCGGAACGCGATTACAGAATGGCTGAGCAAAGTCACCCTGAGTGCCGGTGTCCGCTGTATGAAGCGTGACGAAATGCTTGATGCCCTGAATCGCTTTGCCTCAACAAAATGCGACTTTCTGGATTGCTATCTGGCCTCCCTGGCTGCGGCCTCCGGCGACCACGTGGCGACCTTTGACAAGGACTTTGATCAATTTGACGAAGTAAGGCGATGGGAGCCGGAAGCGTGAAACTGTAAGTGGCAGAAGTGCTTGCTTCAAACCTCACATTCAATTTTTTCCTTCTCCTTTCGTGCCTTGCTGTGGGCTTCGCTCTGATGCGCTCACGAATGCTGAAGGGCGAACTCTGGCAGGCGACCCTGACTCCTCTCTCCTCCATCATTGGGAGCGGATTCCTGATCATGGCTCCCCTGCTCGCCAGTATAGTAGGAATCCGTTCGCCGATCACCATACTGGGCATCGTGGCCCTGGCCTATGCAATCGGCCACGTCATCAGGTTCAATATTTTACACGTTGAACCCCGTATCGCCAGCGGACAACTGTCCAGACACTCACAGGAAATTGAGTATCTCTCATGCATCGCCCTCGTCCTGGCCTACGTGGTCGCAGTCGCCTTCTACCTTTCACTGCTGTCAGACTTTCTCCTGCACTACCTGGGTATCTCCAACCCGAATCTCGAACGCTTGCTCACGACGGCCATCATTCTTTTCATCACCGGAGTTGGCTATTTTAAAGGGCTGGGCGGCCTCGAACGGCTGGAATCGTTCTCCGTGATCATCCAACTTGCCGTCATATCTTCCCTGATAGTCGGACTGGCTATCTTCAGCATCGACTTCCTGCTGGGCATGGACATACATTTCGACTACCCAAAAAGAGACGTATCGACACAATTCCAAATGCTCGCCGGCGTTCTCCTGATAGTCCAAGGCTTTGAGACGTCCCGTTTTCTCGGGGACAAATACAGCAGGGAAATTCGTATATCGAGCATGCGGAACGCTCAAATCATCTCCGGCATCCTCTACGTCGTGTCGGTGATTCTGTTGCTGCCGGTCGTACAACAGATAAACCTCATGGATATAGAGCTGTCGGAGATCATCAATGCCATGCAGCCGGTGGCCGTCATTCTGCCCTTGATGTTGATGGTGGCTGCGCTCATGAGTCAGTTCAGCGCGGCAGTGGCGGACATGGGTGGGGGAGGCGGCCTGTTGCGGGAAAACAGCCATCACCGTCTGTCGACCGCGATGGGATATGTATCGGTCTCTGTCTGCGCAATTCTGCTGGTGTGGGCGGTTGACCTCTTCGAGATTATTACGCTGGCCTCCCGGGCGTTCGCAACCTATTACTTCCTGCAGACGCTACTTGCCCTCATCTACAGTTACAAGGATTGTCCACCGACGGCGAGAATGACGGTGATCAATGAAATCCTGTTTGTATGCCTTGCTCTCATACTCGCGTATGTGATCATCTTTTCCATTCCGGCAGACTGACGCCGCTGACCGTACCGAGCCTTCATTCTTATTTTTCCAGGTCAGCTCTTGGGACGTTTGTAGAACGTCACGGAAAATTTGGTGGCTTCAGCCAAACGCACGTAGTGAATTTCTTCCGGCAGGATGACGAACGTCTCTCCCGATGCAATCACCGCAAGCGGGGCATCGTCGCCTTTCAGGAAAAAGCTTACCGTGCCGGATTCGACCGTGAGCAGGCCCCACGTTCCAGCTTGCAAGTCATGATGGTTCAGGATCTTGTCGGGAACGGTTTCGTTCGTGAACACGGGTGTTTTGCCATGGGCCTCTACGTCGGCTGGCAAGGAACGCTGTCCTGTCATCATGTTGCCTCCATCCTTATTTATACAATCGCGAGACAATAGCCTCCATCACCTTCGGCTTCGGTCAGGGCAGGCATTGAAACCGGATGCCCCACCAGTCTTCGGTCACGACTTCGGTGCCTCCCATGCCCTCGACGACCCGTTGCCGGCTTTTGGTTTTTCCTTCCTTGAGCACCTGGTACGGACCGCCACAAAACTCGTCAATCCTGTCAAACGCTTCTTGGCGCTTGGAGGTGTACAGGTGCCCGTCAGTTCCTTTGTACAGGTACCGGACGACTCCGGCGTCCGGGCTCTCCCGAATGACCTCAACGCCGCCGCCACACCCCCCCAGCGCGACGAAGAGAACCGTACCCACTCTTGACCAGCTTCCGAAAACGGGCATAGGATATTCCAGACGCAGGCATTGGTTTGTGATTTTCCTCCACATTTTGTCGACACGGAGGTGTTGTATGAAGATCCGGGCAATACTCAGTGGTTTCATAGGTCTCTCACTTGCGTTGGGTGTACTGGGTGGTTCCGTTTCGGCCCAACAAACGTACGTACTGACCGTTCAGGAGTTGAACAAAGGACTCCAAAAAGTCCCGAGCCTCCAGCAGAAAGGGTTTATTCTGATTGACGTCCGCACCGACGATGAACACGTGACGGGCTTCATTCCCGGCACCGATTACAATATCGATTTTCGGGAAATTGGCCGTCGCCACGTGGAACTCGGTGCAAAGCTCGACGATCATATTGTCGTGTACTGTCAATCCGGTCACCGGAGCAACGTCGCCGCCGAAACTCTGGCCGGCCTCGGGTACCAATACGTGTATAACGTCGCCGGGAGCATGAACGCCTGGAACGAAGCCGGGTATCCGGTCGATTTCCCGCGGCGCTGAGCGTTTGCCCTCCGCGAATATACCGCAGGTCGGATTAGCCCTTCGACTACGCTTCCTTCGACTTCGCTTCGCTACGCCCAGGACAGGCGTAGCGTAATCCGACCACTACGGACAGGCACAGGGGCCTGTCCCTACAATCCAAGGGGAAGAGATTATGATCGAACGTGTTCTTCCTCCCTGATCTCCGAAAAAATCTGATCGAACTCCGAATGCTTATCCCGAAAGGCTTCGAGGAGCATCGGATCGAAATGGCCGGGCTTGGTTCGCTCGTTGCCGTTCAGGATGATGTCGCACGTCTTCTTATGGGGTAGAGCCGGTTTATACGGTCGCACGCTCCGAAGCGCGTCATAGGTATCCCCCAACATGACCATGCGCCCGCCCAAGGGAATGGCTTCGCCTTTCAAGCCTTGCGGGTAGCCGGTTCCGTCCCACCGCTCATGATGCGTGAGGGCGATGTCTCGCGCGGTCTGTAGCAACAACGAGGGTGAACCAGCCAATAGATTGGCTCCCAGGACCGGGTGACGTTTGACGATTTCCCATTCCTCTTCATCCAACGGTCCCTGCTTTTGCATGATCCGGTCGGGAATCCCGACCTTTCCCACGTCATGCATGGGCGCCGCATCGAAAATCAATTGAACGTCATGTTCATCGAGGCCGATGACCAGCGCCAGGATTTTGCTGTAGTGACTCAGGCGCTGAATGTGCGCGCCAGTCTCTTCATCCTTGTACCGGGAGGCCAAGGTCAAACGGACCACGGTATCGGCATAGGCTTTTTCGAGTTCCCGTGTCTTCTGTTGTTGAGTTGCATAGGCCGCCTTCAGGTCCCGGGCATAGGCCTGCAACTGCTTGTTCGTCGTTTCCAGTTTGTATGATTTTTTCCGTTCACGGGACAACAGGGCTTTCAGATCTTTGGCGTACAGGGCAAGTTGCGACTTGGCCAAACGCAGTTGTTTGTTGAGATCATCATCAGGGACGAAATCCTGAGAGAGTTTCATCGGCAACGAGGGGCTACGTTGTTTCCGTGCGGTCGAGCGCCTGCCGGACGGTTTCGAGTAATTGTAAGGGGCTAAAGGGTTTAAGGAGATAGGCAAAGACTTCCGGCGACGGCTCGACGTCAATTGCCGTTGGCGGCTCCAAGGCCGTCAGGAGAACCAGGGGAATATGCCGGATGGCCGGATCAGCCAGGACGGTCCGGGCCACGGCAAGACCGTCGAGTTTGGGCATCATCCGGTCCAGGATCACCACGTCAGGCCGTTCCTGCCGGACCAGGCGCAAGGCCGACTCCCCATCCGAAGCTTCCAGGATGCGATAGGCAGGATCTTCCAAGGTGGTTTGCAGTAACAACCGGAGGTCGGGGTCATCATCTGCAATGAGAAGTGTTTGCATTGCCTCCCGTCTCTCCGTCCACGGCCGGTCCGCACAGAGCACGGATCGGCATTAGCCTCCGTCAAACACCGGATCTTCTGTTTCGCCTTCGCCTTCGTTATCGGATGCAACGGCCGAGTTCGACCCCACGGGGCCATCACCCTTTTCCATGCGCCGGGCCACGGTAATGAATCCCGAGTGGGCGATCATTCGCAAGTCAGGCCGGACGCTACGCCCGTCGATGTTCCAATGGCGCACGAGGGTTTCGAAAGTCTCGATCAGTCCGAAGGCCCTGGTCCGTTGCAGGGCCGTCACCGTCTGAACCACCTGGGGCACCGTCGGGACAAAACTCAGGTAAATACCGCCGGACCTGAGCGCAGACGGCACGTGCGGCACCACGTTCCAGGGTTCCGGCAAATCCAGGATCACCCGGTCAAAAACGTGGGGCGTCCCGTCCACCTCCCAGCCGATGCCTTCATGGGCATCGCATTGCACCAAATGGAAGTTGGTCACGGGGCCCAGGAAGCGCTCGATATTCTTCATCGCGGTCCGCGCGAAGTCTTCCCGTTTCTCATAGCTCACGACCCGCCCGCGGTCGCCGACTGCGCGCAGCAACCCCAGCGTCAACGCCGCGGAACCGACCCCCGCTTCAAATACGGAGGCGCCCGGATACACGTCGGCCCACATAAGGATCATGGCGATATCCTTGGGGTAGAGGACTTGCGCCCCCCGGGGCATCTTCAGCGTGTACTCTGCCAGGGTGGGGCTCAAGGCGATCATGGTCTTCCCCCCGGAAAGACGAACCATGGTCCCATCAGGCCGACCGATGAGGTCGTCATGCGGAATGGTCTCACCGCTGTATTGAAACCGGTCACCGGCCTTGAGCGTGAGGGCATACTGCCGTCCCTTTTTGTCCACCAGATGGACGCGTTGGCCTGATTGAAACGTCGGCATGGCTCGCATTCTAGGAGCCTGCCCCTGAGGGTGCAACTTGTCATGTGTAATTTCCTGAACCCGCTATCGCATTTGCCAGACCGCCCCGTATTCCAGGTCATCATGACCGACACCCCCTACTTTATTTCCTATTAACACTTTATTTGCTATTATTTGCCCATCTCTATCAGCAGGAAACTTGCACGTCGAGTTACCTGAGAAGCAAATAGGCTACCCCCCCCCCCAGTTTTCTCGGTCAGAGAGACGGGACCGACCAATTCCTGCAGGGATCAATTTATTATCTTCGCAATATCAGACAACATAAGAAAGGAGAACATGAAATGAGACAAATGAGACTCTTCTTTTTTTTGATCATGATTGTCGCGATGACAGGATTCGGATGCGTCGGGGGAAGTGGGGGCCAAGCAGACAGCCTGCCAATCGAGGTGCTTGCGACTCAAGCCATCGAGGCTGCCCAAAGTACACCCTCGCAGGGCAGCGTGACGCAAACCTCCAACACTGACAACGGCATCACAATAGATAGAATTTCCAGCACGTCCAGCTACAACCAAGGAAGCCTGCAAGCAACCGTTCGTAACGGTGCGACAACCTTGGGCCCTTCGGATATTGTCGATGATTTTTTTGACCTCAGCAGGAGCGTCTGCCAATCCTGCGATACGCAACCCTCAGGAACGAGTTCTCAATGGCAACACGTCAGTCTCGAAAAAGAAGATTCGGATGGAACGGTCTACAGCATTGTCTTCTCGGACATTGAAGACAACAACGATTCCGACTACCTGTCCGCCGGAATCTGGATGTATGTCCCTGGGGAAGCGGATGATTCAATAAATCTTGGTGAGGTGGTGTATGGAACCTTCGCCAGAGGAAACGCTCCATTCCAAGCCAACCTGCAAGGACTGACTGGAGAAGCCAGGTATGAAGGCGACGCCATGGGCCTGTACACTGAACAAACCTCAGATACCCTTGAGGGAGGCCTGTTCAATGCAACCGTCGAATTGACCGCAAACTTTGGCAACGCCTCTGATATGGGAACAATACGTGGACAAGTCACCAGTTTTCGCGCAAGGAACGAGGAAACAAACCAGCCCTTTTCGTTCCAAGGAACCAGTTTGAATTTAGGTGAGACACCTATCGGGAACACCCAAGCCGGATTCTTCACCGGCGATACGTCCGGAACCCACCAAGGAGAGACTTACTCTGGAAAATGGGGAGGAGAATTCCTGGGCAACGGGGCCGACCTGCCCACGTCCGTCACGGGCACCTTCGGATCTGAAAATAGCAATGGCGGCAACAGCAAGGCTTTTATGGGCTTCTTCGGGGCATACCAGCAATAACTTCACTGCTCATGCGGCAAGGCCATACCCTGGCAACGTTGCAAAAAGCAGCCACGGCCATGGAGCGCGAAGTGCGCTTGGAATTGGTATAAGAACTCACACGTTCTTCCTGCATGCCGAACGAGTGGCGTTTTCTTGACACCCTTGGGAGAGGGTCGTAAGATGGTTTTTGTAGGAGGTTTCCTCCACGTTGACTATCTTTCGCACAACGCCCTCCCCGGTTTGGCCCGTTCGTAGTTCCCCGTGGCACAGTTGGAAAGGTCGCGCGGTCGTTGCGCTGATCGTTCTGTTTTTCTCTTGTCATACCGGCCTCTCCCAAGCCGAGCCTTCCCTGGTGGTCACCGCCGCGTATGAAGGCGTGATCAATCCCGTCGCCGCCGAATATCTCCACGAAGCCATTGCCCACGCCGAGCAGGAACGCGCCCAGTTTCTCGTGTTTCAACTCGATACACCCGGTGGCCTGGACACGTCGATGCGTTCGATGATTAAAGACATCACGGGTGCCCAACTTCCCATTGTCGTATACGTCGCGCCAACCGGCGGGCGGGCGGCATCGGCCGGGGTCTTCCTCACCCTGGCGGCGCACGTGTCGGCCATGGCGCCGGGGACCAACATCGGAGCGGCCCACCCCGTGGCCATGGGCGGCGGAGAAATGGACGAGGTGATGAAGGCCAAAGTAGAGAATGACGCGGTGGCCTATATCCGGTCCATTGCAGAACGCCGGGGCCGGAACGTCGAATGGGCGGAAAACGCCGTCAAGAAAAGCATCTCGGCCACGGCCACGCAAGCCCGGAAATTGGAAGTGATCGATCTGATTGCGTCGGATCTCGATGACTTGTTTCGACAACTCGACGGGTGGAAACTCGCCATTGGGGAACAGTCCGTGACCCTTCGGACCGGGGACGCGCGTACGAGCGATTTTCCCATGAGTTGGCGACTCGAAACCATGAAAGCGATCAGCGACCCGAATATCGCCTACGTGCTCATGACCATCGGCACTATCGGGTTGATCGCGGAACTCTACAACCCTGGCGCGATCCTGCCCGGCGTGGTCGGCGCTATCAGCCTGATCCTCGCCTTTTATTCCCTCCAGTCCCTTCCCGTAAACTACGCGGGGGTGCTGTTGTTCATCCTGGGCATCGTCATGCTGATCCTGGAGGTCACTGTCACCAGTTACGGGGTGTTGGCCATCGGCGGTGTCACGGCCATGGTGCTGGGGTCCCTGTTTCTCTTCAACCAGGATTTCCCCTATTATCAGCTCTCCTGGTCTGTTATGCTTCCCGTCATCGCCCTCGCGGCCGGATTCACGTTGCTCGTGGTCAATTTCGGCGTGCGTGCCTTGCGTCGGCAAACGCCCACCGGCAGCGAAGGAATGATCGGCCGCATCGGATCGGCGAAAACGAACCTGACGCCGAACGGACAAATTGTTGTCCAGGGTGAAATCTGGGACGCCGTCAGTTCGGCGCCGGTATCCGAAGGGCAATCCATTCAAATCACCCAAATTGAGGGCCTCACAGTCCACGTGAAACCCCTCGAACCGCAAAACGAAGGGGAGCCATAGCCAATGGATTTCAGTCCCATGATGCTGTTCATCCTGTTGCTTGGGTTCATCATCCTGATTTCAAAGGGGTTCTATATCCTGCGGGAATACGAGCGCGGCGTTATTTTCCGGTTCGGCCGTCTGGCCAAGGGCCTGGTCGGCAAGAACGGACCCGGTGTCGTCATCATCATCCCGTTCATCGACAAACTGGTGCGCGTGAGCCTCCGCACCGTGACCATGGACGTGCCTCCCCAGGACGTCATCACGAAAGACAACGTGTCGGTGAAGGTGAACGCGGTGATCTATTTTCGCGTGGTGGATTCGGAAAAAGCCATCGTCGGGGTGGAAGACTACTATTACGCCACCTCCATGATCGCCCAGACGACCCTGCGGAGCGTCCTGGGCCAAAGCCAGTTGGATGACCTGCTCTCGAAACGGGATGAAATCAACGCGGACTTGCAGCGGATTATCGACCAGGCCACCGAACCCTGGGGCATCAAGGTCTCCGCCGTGGAAGTCAAGAACGTGGACCTTCCGCAGGAAATGCAGCGGGCGATTGCGAGGCAGGCGGAAGCCGAACGGGAACGACGGTCGAAAGTCATCCACGCCGAAGGAGAATTCCAGGCTTCCCAACGCCTCTCCGATGCGGCCAACATCCTGAGCCGGAATCCGGCCGCCCTGCAATTACGATATCTCGAAACCATCATGAACGTGGCCGGCGACAAAAATTCCACGATCCTGTTCCCCGTCCCTATCGACTTGTTGACCCCGTTCTTGAAACACCTGGAATCATCGGATGCGCCACCACCTAAACACGTGGAGCCCAAACCGTCAGATGAATAGCCTTGCGTTCCATACGTCATGAAACGTCTGTTCGCAGTCATCGGCCTGGGTCGATTCGGATACAGCGTCGCGGAATCGTTGGTTCAAAAGGGGTGTGAAGTTCTCGCCATCGACAGCGAAGAGGCCAAAATACAAGCCATTAGTGAGATCGCAACCTTTGCAGTCCAATGCGACGCGACCGATGAGCGCGCGCTGAAAGCCGTCAGCACCCAGAACGTCGACGTGGCGGTGGTGAGCATCGGCGAAAACATCGAGGCGAGTATCCTCATCGTCCAGACGTTGCACGAAATGGGAATCGAATCCATCATCGCCAAGGCTGTGACCAACGTGCACGGGAAAATCCTCAGCAACCTCGGGGTGACCGAAGTGATATACCCCGAACGGGACGCCGCAATCCGGCTCGCGCACCGTCTGGTTTCGCCCGAGGTGTTGGACTATCTCGAATTAGCGCCCGGGTACAGTGTTGAGGAAATCGCCGTACCGGACAGGTTTTCCGGCATGAGCATCGAGGAAACCAAAATCCGCGAACAGCACAACCTCAACATCATCGGCATCAAGAAACAGGTCAATCGCATGATCAAGGGAAAGCTCAAGAAGGAGGATACCTTTAATTTCACTCCCTCCCCCAGCGATATGATCGAAAAAGGCGACGTCCTGGTCATGATCGGGAAAGAGCATGACCTGGACGGATTCAGCAATTCCGAATAAACCAGGAAGACGGAAATCGCGCTACCGTTCCCGGCGTCTCAGGCGGGCGGGCAGACACGCAGAGGTTCCCTCTACGTAACCGTCATGTCACAACGCGAATGCCAGAACCTCCTCAGCGAATTCCGTGAGAACCTGGAAGCATTTTATGCCGAGCTGAAACTGGCTCCGCCTTATGATAGTGTCGAAAAAACCATACGATGTCTCGACAACCTGTTTAAGGCCAAGACAACCGAGAAGCAGGCTCAAGTGCTCAGCGATAATGCTTTGAAATGCCAACTCCACGTGCAGGCCTTTGTCGACTCCGGCCTACACAAGAAACACCGCGGCATCATTACCGGACTCGCACACACCGATGCCTTTGACCAGTTCCCGGAGTCCTTGCGATATTTATTGGAGCCTTTTCGATCCTGAGTAGTATGGCCCTCCCCCTGTGATGCTTTTTTACAACATAACTATTGACTTTTTACATCAATATCAATAACGTGCAAAATCTATTTTTTATTTATCCTTAATTTTCAATGATTTATAAAAAATTAAGATAAATCTTATTTGGCCCGAAATTTGCATTTGTAGTTGAGTATTCTGTTTAATGGAATATTTATTCCAATTTGGAGAAGCGGAACTGCATGTTCGGACAACGGCAACAGACCATTGAGCAAACGATCTCCGCATCCGGAGTCGGACTTCATTCTGGACGTCCTTCGAAGGTCAGTCTTTCCCCGGCGCCCGTGGACAACGGCATTGTGTTCCGGCGAAAAGTCAACGGTCACGTCGAGACGTGCCAGGCGTCGATTCGCAATCTAAGATCGACGGAACTTTGCACCGTGGTTGGGTCCAATGGATTCCAAATTCAAACGACCGAACACGTGCTCTCGGCTCTCTGGGGATTGGGAGTCGACAATGCCTTCATCGATATCGATTCAGAGGAAGTTCCGGCAATGGACGGCAGTGCGGCCCCCTTTGTCAAACTCATTCGCCTCGCCGGAATTCTCCCACAGGAACGCCCTAAGGCCTATCTCAAAATTGTAGAACCCATTCACGTCGGTGACGGCAATCGAGGGATTTCCATTCTTCCCGCTTTATTTCCCAAGATCACCTATACGATCGACTTCGATCATGAGTTGGTCCAGCAACAAACGTATGAACATGAGTGGGCGACGGCGGACTTCGAAGCCAATATTGCACATGCCCGGACTTTTGCGTTTTCGCATGAAGTTGAAGCCTTATGGGCTCGCGGATTGGGACAAGGCGGGTCCTTGGACAATACCATCGTGTTTTCGGATACCGGCATTATGAATGAAGGAGCACTTCGTTTCCCGGACGAATGCGTTCGCCATAAGGTATTGGACCTCATCGGTGACCTGTCTCTGCTGGGTATCCACGTCATCGGCCATATTGTCGGTAAATGCTCAGGCCATCGTTTTCATACGCAACTCGTCCAGGCGATCATGGACAACCGCGAAGCCTGGACGCTGGTTGGACCTCCGGAGAAGTATGTCAGCGAACTGGCCGATCTTATCGGACAAGATGACTTTCATGCCGTGCCGGTCCCTGCCAACGCGGCCTTCTGATTCCCTTCCGCACGCGAATTGTCATTCCGAGCGTCGCGAGGAATCTCGCCGTTGCCGCCATTGAACGCTTGTAAAAGCAGATCCTTCGCTACGCTCAGGATGACCAACTCAGGGTGTTGCTGGATATTTTTATGCCGGGATGATAGGGTAGCGGAATGGCGCCACGTCGCGTTCCGTACCTCGTTCCGCTATCGGTTTTCTTCCTCTGGTTGCCTGCATTGCTTCTCGCTGCAAAGCCGGCGGCCGTGCCTGAACCGGGATTTCAGGGGATTCCCTGGGGAAGTACGCTGGCGGAACTTCCTCAACTTGTCCTCGTCGAGCCTGATGGTCGAGTCGACATTTATGGATACAAGGAAGGCCTACCGCGTTTTGCGAATGGACCGGTGGAGGCCATCAAGCTCTATGCCATTGATACCCAATTTGCCCGGGTGATGATCCGGTACCGTAGCGAAGACACGCACAACCGGATCAAGCAGGCGTTGGAATCGGCATACGGGAAACTTCAACACAACCGCGGCTCGATGATCCGGGGGCTGAACCAGGAGTACTCCTGGCGTCTCGATGAAACCGAGATCAGCCTGAGTTACCGGGAACTGGGAGAACGTGGATTGCTGATGATTCAGAGCCGCATCCTGGCGCCGCGCTTTCTCGACCTGTTGAGCGATCACACGCACTAGGCCGCAACGGCGGAGAGCTACTCCTCGATCCGGTTCCGGGCTTCCAACACCTTCTGCACGACCACTTCGATCCCTTCTTCATCCACAAACGGGGAAAGGATAAAGGACTTCAGCGCCACGATCGGCTCTCCATAGTCCGAGACGCGATAGCAATCCGTTAAGGACAACACCGCGCCCCGACCTTCCATCGCCTCTTGATGGACGTATTGGAACACCTTCCGGTTATACTCATTGTGCGATTGCAACGTCTCTCGATAGGCCACGTCCGTGCTTTCCTCCTCTTTGATCCGGAAGGTGTCGATCCCGCGCGGATAAACCCGAAACAGCGTCACCGGGCCGAAATTCTCCCGGTTCAGGACCGTGGTGCTATTATTCCCCTCCAAATGTTCACGGAGCAATTGAGACATCTCGACAATGTGGCCAATGATGACTTGCAGGCCTTGCTTCCCGAATAGTTTCATGTTCGCCAAGGCTGCAAGAATCCCCCCGCCCGCCCGGGAAGTCTCGACGGTGTACATACCCGGACGATGGGTGCCGAACTGATAAAGGTACGGCATCTGCTCTTGGGGCCGGTGAATCAAGGCCAGGTCGTCATAATTCTTGAACAACACCAGGCTCGAGATATAGGGAGCAAACCCCGATTTATGAAAATCGATCCCCACGCTGTCAGCCAGGTACAAACCATGGATGGCAAGACGAGCCCCTGCCAACGCACGAAGAGTTCGCGGTCGGAATCCCAAAGGGTTGCCCTCAAAATCATAGTCGTTGAACACCGACCAGGCCCAGCCGATGACGGCATCAGCGTGAACGTGGGGTTGGTACGGAAGTTGAAATTCTTCCACCAATTCATCGCGGACGGCCACGATGGCGGCCAGGTCATCGAGTCCAAAGGCATCCGTGGTCCCCATGGTGACGATAATCGCGGCGATTTTTCCACCCCGTTGAAGAACTCCCCTGGCCTGCTCCCGAAAGATCTCGACGTTCATGGCGTTCCGTGAGTCCGTCGAAACCGTGATGACGCTGTTGGCTCCGAGGCCCAACCATCCTGCAATGTTGTACCGGCAGTAATGACTGGACTCGCTGGCAAAAATGACGGCTCCCTCCTGCACTCCCGATGCCATGGCGCCGGGAATCGCTTTCTCCAACCCGATCTTGGCCCCGTAGAGCGTTGTGCCGGTCCCGCCGAAGGTGAACACTCCCCCTGCGCGTGACGGCTCGTATCCCACGAGACGCGCGGTCATCGCCACCATCTCCACTTCTGCCAGGGCCAGGCGATGGCTGTATTCGTCCCACCCGAGATTGGGGTTATACAAGGAAGCCAGGAGCACCCCGATCAGCGAGGAGATGGTCGGTGGAGGGATCACGTTCTGTTGCGTATGGGGATGTCCGGGAATGGTCAATCCCGAACAATACGACACCAGTTCGGCGGTGACTTCCTCGACGCTCATCCCGCCCTCGGAAAGACTCGCTTCCCGGGCCTTGTCGTAATCCAGGGGCGTGCGCTGCCCCAGAATAGGCCGCTCGCTTTTCAATGCGTCCACCGCATCCATCGCACGCATGACGCTATGGACAAAATAGCTGTCATGAACACGGTTGGAAATCGGCTGCGGAAAACAGACGCGGATCGTGGCCAGCAGGTCGCGGTACGGAGCAGTCATGCCTTGTTCCTTCCTCAAGGAAATCGTGGATGAGTGACACGCAAAATCGCATGGTACTTTATTGTACCACGGAGAGCCACGATGATTGACGACGCGACGCCATGAGGTAGCAAAGCCAATCCCGTTGACGCAAGGGAATCCGATGGCGCACCATGGCGGAAACCCGTCACGTGGACAGGGAGTCGCTCGTGCCACCCTCCCCTGAAACCTTTGCGATCAATCCCGACTGTCAAGTCTCCGTCGAACACGCCGGCCTAGGCCGCCACAAGGTCGTCATGGTCGACGGGTTCTACCTGTATCCCGACCTGGTCCTGCAACGGGCCCTGGAATTACCGTATACCGATCGCTTCGAGATAGTCGGCAACTTTCCCGGCGTTCGGGCTTCGGTCAACGTCGGGACCGGGACGATCGTGGATGCGATCAGTGAGTTCTGGGGCATGAAACTCTACCCGTTTTTCGACCCCCAGCCGGTCGTGTTTCAGGGCATCACCAACCACCAGTACCGCCTCAACGTCGGGCAACGTCAACCCCATATCGACCAGGACGTGACCGCCATGGTCTACCTGAACCCGGCTGAATCCTGCATGGGTGGAACCGGCCTGTACCGTCACGTGCCCACGGGGTTGGAACGGGTACCCATCGTGCCGGACAGGGAAATCCGCGAACTGGCCGACAGGCTGGAACTCAGCGATGAATTTCTCAACAGTGCGGAGGGGTATGAAAATTTTCAGAACAGCATGATCTTCAACCCGTTATTCGCCAACCGGGACAATACCTATATCAATGACGGCAACGCCTATTGGGAACTCCTCTTCCTCATCCGCATGAAGCCCAACCGGCTGATCATTTTCGACGGGCGCTGCTTTCATTCACAGCACATCACGACCGACCAGTACACCCAGGCCTTCCGGGTCAACCAGGTCCTGTATCTGAGTCAGAACCCCAGACCCTGATTGTCCGGTCAGACGTGTCTGTGTTCCGATACTCGTTGACGGAAGCAGGGGCCGACCGCATGCAGGGAGGGCAGACACGCAGGTCCACCCCTACAAATATGATTATGGGAACCTCTGATTTATTGTGATAGCGGGATGCAGGGCAAGGCGTCCCGGAGCGAAACCTGAATCCTATCAGAGAGATAGGTGAGGACACAACGCAGCCATGCGCCCGATAGCGCATTAAATCAGGGGTTCCTTATGATGTAGGGACAACCCCCTGTGGTTGTCCGGGGGGAGGTCATGCGGTTCATTCGGGACGGCACAGGGGCCGTCCCCTACAACGGCAAAACCGCGGGTGCCGGCGTCAGACGGAAAAAGAAAAGCGGAAATGGTCAGCGAATGACCGAACATTGCTAGGCGTCCCCGCCCTGAAGATACGTTCGGCCTTTGTAGCGCTTGGCTACGACGATGAAAAGCATCGACACGCCCAGCATGACCGCCGTGAAAAACCAATAATAATCCGGGCCCTCCAGCCGTACGCTGCCGTCGTCATTCTGAATGAAATAATTCACCAGCGAGGTAAAGGCGTTCCCCAGGGAGACCGACAAGAGAAAAAGTGCCATCACGAACGATTTCAAGGCCTTGGGCGCCTGGGTGTAGGAAAATTCCAGACACGTGATCGAAACCATGACCTCCGCAGCGGTGATAACCGTGAACGCCGCGATTTGCCACGAGATATTCGGCCGTAGCCCCGAGACAATCTGCATCTCGATCACCGCGGAAATCACGAAGGCGATCACCGTCACAAAAAACCCGATGCTGATCTTCCGCAAGGGCGTCAGGGGAAACACCCTGTCGACTGCGGGATAGACGCCGTAGGCAAACACCGGGATGAGGAGCATGATCAAAAACGGATTGACGAACTGAATTTGCGACGGGAGCCATTCCACCCCCATCCAATAGAGATCCATGTTTCTGGCTTGGAGGACCCACGCCGACCCGGTTTGGTCATAGAGCGCCCAAAACACGGCCACAAACAGGTAGATCGGCGTAAGCCGCCACATGGCCAGCAGGCTGTCGCGCGTCAACAATTCCTGCAGAAACGCGGTTCCCTTGGCTGGGATATGCGCGTAATCCCGCCGTCCCAACCAGAACACCCACGTCGCCAGCAGCATCAACAGCCCGGGCACGCCAAAGGCCAGGTGGGGCCCGATATGGTTGAGCAGCCACGGGGTCAGGAGCGTGGAAATCCCCGCGCCGAAGTTGATCGCAAAATAAAACCAGTAAAAGGCCTTGCTGAGCAGGTGACTGTTGGTCGAACTGAATTGGTCCCCGAGGTTCGCGGAGACACAGGGTTTGATGCCTCCGGAACCCACGGCAATCAGCGTCAGCCCCACGGCCAGGCCGAGCCTGGTCTGATCCACTGCGAGGGCCAAATGCCCCAGGCAATATACCAGCGATAACGACATGATCGTGCAATACTTCCCGAACCAGACGTCTGCAATCACGGCCCCGATGACCGGGAAAAAATAGACCGCTGACGTAAAAAGATGGTAATAGGATCGCGCTTCGGGCTCACTCATCACGTCCAGGGCGCCGTCAGCATTCAGGAGGTATTGGGTCATGAAGATGATCAGGATCGTACGCATGCCGTAGAAACTGAAGCGCTCGGCAGCTTCGTTCACGATCAGGAACGGAATGCAGGACGGCATCCGGCTCGAACGTTCGGGCCCTGTACGGTATGGGGTGTTGCTCAAGACGACACCTCGACTACCCCCGGCAGATGGTCTTTCCGATGTGAAAGGGCGGGACGGTTACGGAAGAACGGGTGTGTATAACACAGATCGGCGGTTGATGAGAAGAAAGGAACTTCGTAAGCAATCCTTGTTGACCGGCATCAATGCCTTGTGGTGCCTGCTTGGTCTCTTGCCGTCAGCCGGGCTGGCAGAACCCCCGGTTGAAACGCTCGACCCCGTGCTGGTCACGGCCACGGCTCTTCCGACGAACCAATCGCAGACGCCCCTTCAAACCACGGTGTTCACGCGAACGAGTTACGACCTGCAACAGCCCAACAGGTTGGGCACCCTCTTGCAACAAACACCCGGAATTTTCGTGGATGCGATGGGAGGCCGGAGCGGCCTGGGTTCACTCTACGTCCGCGGGAGTGATCCGAACTATACGATGGTGCTGTTGGACGGCGTGCCGTTGAACGATCCGACGAACCAGCGCGGCGGCTCCGTGGATTTGTCCTCCTTGACGCCCGAACGGATCGAACGGATCGAAATCGTCAAAGGCCCGGCCTCCGTGTTCTACGGCTCCGACGCCATGGCAGGCGCGGTGAACGTCATTACGCAAAAAGGAAGCACGGCGGATCGACTGGTCGCCCGCGCGGAAGGAGGACAATGGGGCTACGCCCGCGGCGTGCTCCAAGCGTCGGGGGCTGCCGGCCGATTCCGTTACGCCGGGTCAGCCGCCTTCACGCGGGACGACGGACAAGTCACGGGGAACCGGTTCGCATCCGGAAGCATCGGAGGCCATGTGAACTGGTCGCGTCCGGATTCGTTCAAGCTCGAACTGACGGGACAATACACGCACACCGACACCCGTGCATTTCCCGAAGGCAGCGGCGGTCCGCGCCTGGCCATTCTACGTTCGACGGAACAGCGACGAACGCACGAAATCGTTTCCGGGTTTAACCTGACGTTGCCGCTTACGCCGAACTGGGAGAATCAACTGACCGCCAACGTGCTCCACCGGCAACAGGGCGTCGACAACCCTGGCGTGTTGTCCGCACCCGGAATGTTCCGAATCCCGCCGACGGTGTTCCGAACGGACTTTACCCGGATGCGTTTCCATTGGACGCTACGGGCATCCCTGAACCGCTTATTGAAAATCGCCGGCGGGGTTCAACTGGTACACGAAAACGGAACGCGAACCGGGACTCAGGACCTGACCGTCTTGGGGTTGCCGTCACAAGTCGTCACGGATTTCGAGCGATCCCGCGCCACGCCGGCTGGGGTTCTGGAAACGATCTTTTCCCCCAACGAGCAGGTCCGGCTCAGTGCAGGGCTTCGCGTGGACAGCCCGGAAGATTTGCCGCTCAGGGCGACTCCTCGTCTTGGGGTCAGCGTTCAACCGTTCCCTCAAACAACTATCCACGGAACGTACGGTCAAGGATTCAAATTGCCGAGCCTGAATGCCCTGGGCGATCCCATTATCGGAAATCCTCGCCTCACTCCCGAATCCAGTACCGCGTGGGAAGCGGGCATCCTCCGGTCAAGCCCGATCTGGGACAGTGAAATCCAACTGACCTGGTTCCACAATACCTTTTCCAATCAGATCGACTTGGACCCGGTGCTTGCCAAACAACAGACTTTCCTTCTGGTCAATCTGAACCAGGTCAAGGCGCAGGGGATCGAATTGAACGTGGCGACCAACCCATTGCCGGACGTGTCGGTCCAAGGGTGGTTCACCTACCTGGACGCCCGCATCTTGGGGACAAACGCCTCGCTACGGAACCGTCCCAAGGCATCGGGCGGCTTCGCAATCCGCGTACGAGCCACGCCCGCGTTGACCATACGCAGCCAACTCCAAGCCACGGGCAAACGCTTCGACCTGCAAATTCCCACAACGCAAACGAGGGTGCCCGGATATTATCGAATAGACCTCGCCACCACCTATGCCTTGAACGACGGATGGAAACTCTTCGGGGCCGTGGACAATCTGACCAACGTGAGGTACGAGGATTTTCTCGGGTTCCGCGCCCCGGGCACATGGGTACGCTTCGGGGTGGAGGGCAATTGGGAGATGCCGCACTGAAGGGCCTTGATAAACGCATCCGGAGCCGCCGGCATTTTCCTCAATCTGAAATCCAACGGACAACCACGGGGGGGGTGTCCCTACATCACAGTCATTGTAGGGGACGGCCCGAGCCTGCCCTGAGCGGAGCCGAAGGATGCCGTCCCGGCCTGCCCTGCCTAGGTTTTGTGAAAACTGATGTGATCCTTGTATTCCTGAATGGCCGCGCGTAACGAGGATTTGCCGAGGGGGATGTTGGCATCGAGCGTATCCTCGATCTCCGGATCGTCGATAACCACTTCGTATTTCTCCTGTACGTTCGTCAGGATCACTCCCTTTTCAACTTGCCGCGGCAGGAAGATTTCCGTCCACACTTCTTTCTCAACCAGACAGACGTCGCAAAATCGTTCATACAACATTTCCAACCGTTCAGGATCGGTGACTTTCATGTTTCATGACTCCTTAAAACCTTCTCCCCCGGTCTGTACAGTGGTAGAGGGCTGGGTGAGGGGGAGGCCAGCATCTTCACCTTAACCCACCCTCACCTTAATCCTCTCCCATCAAGGGAGAGGAAATTTTATCACGTTTTTTCTTCTTCAATGCACCATAGCCGCCACCGCCGGGAGTTTCAATACGCAATCGATCCCCCGTTTTCACGAACAGTTCCGTTTTTCCCGGGAGCGTCTTTTCCTTGCCCTTGCGAATCAACACGTTTCGACCGGATTGCCCCGCCTCTCCCCCGGCCAACCCGAACGGTTGCGATTCCCGTCGATCAGAGATGATCGTCACCTGCGCGTCCTGCAGGAATTCGATTTCGCGCGTGATCCCGTTTCCCCCGGCGTGGCCTCCCGCACCGCCTGTCCCTTCCCGAATGACGTACCGGGATATCCGAAACGGATACGCATACTCCAGGGCTTCAGCCGGCGTATTCATCGTATTCGTCATATGAGAATGGATGCCGCTCGCCCCCGGACGTTCCACCCCGGCGCCCATGCCCCCGCCCAACGTTTCATAATACGCAAACGGCCGTTGCTTTTCGCAATCCCACCCCCCGATTGTCACGTTGTTCATGGTCCCCTGGCTCGCGGCCGGCACCTTGCCGGGGCAAGCCTGCGCCAAAGCCCCCAACAGGACGTCCACGATTCGCTGGGCCGTCTCAACGTTGCCTGCGGCCACCGCCGCAGGAAACCGGGCATTGACAACCGACCCCTCAGGCGCACGGACGCGGATAGGTCTCATGCATCCGCTGTTCCCTGGAATGTCCAGTCCCAGCAGACAGCGAAACACGTATGCCGTGGCCGACACCGTAATCGCATAGACCGCGTTGACACTACCCTCGCACTGGGGCGCACTCCCTTCGAAATCCACCTCCACGTCTTTATCTCGGATCGTCACGGTCACGGCAATCGGGATCGGTTTGTCCTCAAGACCGTCGTCATCAAGCACGTCTTCATACCGATAGGTGCCGTTCGGCAACTGCCTGATACCGTGTTTGGTCAGTTGTTCGCTATAGGCCAACAAATCGGACATATTGCCCCGAACGCGCTCCGCTCCGTATCGGGACGCCAATTCGTGAAGCCGCTGCCCCCCGGTCCGGTTGGCCGCCAGTTGCGCCTGTAAATCGCCCGCCCGTTCCCGCGGGGTCCGCACGTTCGCCAGGAAGAAATCCCACAGGGCCTGGTTCACATTGCCGGCTTCCACGAGTTTCACGGGCGGGATGATGACCCCTTCTTGATACAATTCCCTGGACAACGGCATGGACCCCGCCGACATCCCACCCACGTCGGCGTGGTGTGCGCGATTGGCGACAAATCCCAGAAGCCTGTCGTTCCCGACGAAGACAGGAGAGACAATTGTGATGTCCGGCAGGTGCGTTCCGCCGTGAAACGGGTCATTCAGGATCGCCACGTCACCCGGCTCAAAGGTCAGGTGCCGGCGACAGGCTTCCACGGAAAGCGGCATGGACCCGAGATGGATCGGGATATGGGCGGCCTGCGCCACCAGGTGCCCCGCTTCGTCGAACACGGCGCAGGAAAAATCCCGGCGCTCCTTGATGTTCGGAGAGAACGCCGACCGTTGCAGGCGTACCCCCATTTCCTCGGCCACCGAACTGAACAAATGTTTAAAGACTTCCCGTTCAACGGCTTTCTGCACGAGCGTCTCCTATGGTGACGAGCACGTTTTGCCATGTATCGACCTGCGCGTGATCGGTTTCCGGCAACAGAATGGTGGTATCGTCCTGGAAGATGACGGCAGGCCCGGGCACGTGATGCCCCGGTCGTAAAAGACTGCGATCATAGAACGGGACGCTTCGAGGTCCGGAAGCAAGCACGAGGCGACGTTCATGGCACACGGCCCCCGACGAATCGACAGGACCGGGGTCCTGTGCCTCCATCCTCGGGGGACTCACGTCTCCGATTGCCCGAACCCGAAGATTGACGATCTCCATGCCGGCGGTCTCGTCCTTGTACCCGTAACGCCGGGCGTGTTGTTCATGAAAGGCCGTTTGAAAATCAGGCGAAAACGGCACGGTCAGTTCAAAAGATTGTCCCTGATACCGGAGATCCAATTCACAATGCACGTGCCGGGCCGAAACCTGGACCTGCTGGATCGCAAGATCTTCGTGCGCCAGTTCCACCATGGGAACGAACCGGCGTTCCAACTCTTCAAACGGGGTCTCACCCGGACACATCACGGTTCGGACGTAATCCAGGAACACGTTCGCCGTCAACATGCCGAGAGCGGACAACGTCGAGGCTTCCAAGGGGATCAGTACGCGACCGACGTTGAGGGATCGCGCCAGCTCGCAAGCATGCACCCCTCCGGCTCCGCCGAAGGAGATCAACGTGTATTCCCTGGGATCGTGCCCGCGCTCGATTGACGTCACGCGAATGGCCCGTTCCATCTCGGCATTGACCACCTGGAGAATGCCCATGGCAACCTCCTCCTGGTCGATATGAGGACCGGCATCGTACTTTGCCAAATCTCGAGAGAGCGCAGCCAGAGCCGCGTGGGCGGCATCCATATCCAAAGGCCGTTCACCGCCCAACAGTCCCGTGGCCGGCAAACGTCCCAGGAAGGCATTGGCATCCGTCACCGTAGCCACTTGCCCCCCGAGTCCGTAACATGCGGGACCCGGGTCGGCCCCGGCACTTTCCGGTCCCACGCGCAAGGCCCCTCCGGCATCGACTCGGGCCAGAGACCCGCCGCCGGCGCCGACCGTGTGAATGTCCAGCACCGGGACACGAATCGGCAGTCCGGCGACTTCCGCTTCCGACGTCGTGTGAATCACGCCGTTGACCACGGACACGTCCGTGGACGTGCCGCCCATGTCAAACGTGATGATCTGCGAAAACCCAGCCAGCCTGGCAAGGTATTCGGCCCCGATCACCCCTCCTGCGGGTCCGGACAGGATTGACCGGACGCCCTCCTGCCGCACCTGCGCCGCCCGAATTCGCCCGCCGTTTGATTGCATGACGTGGAAGGAACCGCCGGGAAGCGATCCTTCAAGGGTCTCCAGGTATCGGTTGAGCACCGGAGAAACGTACGCGTTCACGACCGTGGTCGAGGCTCGCTCGAATTCACGGAATTCAGGGATCAGTTCATGCGAGGCGGAGACAAAGAAGCCCGCTTCCCGGAGGCGCTGCGCGACGTGTCGTTCATGCTCGGGATTCACAAAGGAAAACAGCAAGGAAAGCGCGACGGCTTTAACTCGTTTTTCCCGGAGGGCCTTGATGAGGGACGGCAGCGAGCGTTTGGCCAGGGCTTGCAACACTCGACCGCGATGGTCGAGCCGTTCCTGCACTTCCAGGCACAGGTCTCGAGGCACGAGCGCGGGTGCTCCGCCACTGAACCAATCATAGAGATTTCGACGGGTTTGCCGGCCGACCTGCAACACGTCCCGAAACCCCTGGGTCGTGATGAACGCGGTACACGCCCCCTTGCGTTCGAGCAAAGCGTTGGTAGCCACGGTCGAGCCGTGCACGACGCTCCGGCCGGTGGCCGGGGACAGTCTCCGCAATCCTTCCAGCACAGCTTGCGCAGGATCGGCGGGAGTCGAGAGCACCTTGAAGGTCTTGACGGCACCGGCGTCATAGTCGTACACCACGAAATCGGTAAACGTGCCGCCGATGTCAATGCCGATTGAAAGAGGGGATCGTTCGTCGTCCGGGCTCATCGCAAATACAGCCTCATGAACCTTGTCCGGAAGCGCAAAATCGAAGCGGGAGACGGCGCGTGGCGTCAGCCCTTGACCGTTCCGCTGAGGGTCACGATTCTGGGACCGCCCGGCGCATTGTCGAAAATACGCAACAAGGCCTGGTGCCGGCCCGGCGTCCTGCTCTCGAAATGAATCGGCAACGCACAGAATTTCCCCGTCTTCAGGGTCGCCCCGGCGCAGTATTCCCGTTCAATGGAAAAGGCCTGCGATCCTTCCAGTACAATATCGTCTATGCTCAAAGAGCCGAGTCCAACGTTGGAGACGGTCAATTGATGCGTGCGCCGAACCGGCGCATCCTCGTCCGATGAAAACCGGACAGCCTCGGCACTCAGGCTGATGGAAGGGATGACCGCCTTCCCGCTCAACAGGATCGCCACGTCATCCGAACCGCTGTTGGCCGTCACAATGTCCGGCAACCCATCGTTGTCGAAATCCTCGATCCCCATGGCGGTCGGCACGGCGCCTACGGCATAGTGCCCGGCAGGCTGAAACGACCCGTCTCCCCGGCCCAGAAGGATCGAAGTGCTATTCGAGGCCCGATTAGTCGAAATCAGGTCGCGATAGCCATCGCCATCCAGGTCCTGGTAACGCAACGCTACAGGACTAAACCCCACTGCCATGTTGGCAGGCTTCGTATACCTGCCGGGGCTGAGTTGCAGCAACAGCTTGATGCTGTCGGCAAACAAACTGGCCACCATGAGATCAAGGTTTCCATCGGCATCCACGTCCGTTTGGGTCACGGCACTCAGCGTGAACCCGGCTTGAATGGTTCTCCAGGCGGAAAACGTGCCATGACCCTGGTTTCTCAAGACTGACACGTATCCGTTCGGCGTCCGCCAACTCGGCTGGCTCCACGTCAACGTGAGGTCCGGGAGCCCGTCGTCATCCAGGTCCGCCAGCGAAGCGCCGGTTGGGAACAAACCGTTCTGGTCCTGATCTTCGACGTGTTGAGCCAACGCAAACGCTCCCTTCCCATTGTTCAACAGGACCGACCAACTAAATGGTGGATAATGTCCGAATCGCCCGCTGTTGATGACGACCATATCCTGATCCTCATCCCCATCCACGTCACCCAGCGCGAGAAACGTCGGACCTTTTCCCGACGGATACGGAACGGGTTCCTGGAAAAACCCGTTCCCCTTGCCCAACAGGACGACAACGCGGTCGACCCCGGTTTCGGCCACGGCTAAATCCAACGTCCCGTCCCGGTCCAGGTCTCCCGCGGACAGAAACATCGGACTCTGTCCCACGCCGAAGGAATAGCCGGAGCGAAACGTACCGTTTCCATTGCCCAACAAGACCGAAACGTCGTCCGACTCACTGTTCGCCGTCGCAATATCCAAGTGGCCATCCTCGTTGAAATCGCCGACCGTGAGGCCTTCCGGATGGGCGCCGACGGGTGCCGACAGAACCGGGGTGAAGACGAGGTTTTGTGCAAAAACAGGACCGGCAACAACAAACACCACCGCGATGCATACTGTCCATGGGTTCAACGTGCGTCTGACACACCCGAGCATGACGTGCAACTCCTCTGGTCGATCACTCCGGCAACGACCGCTCGTCCGTTGAAAACGTTTTTTTTAAAGCGATTTCCACTTCATCAGTCGCAGCCGTCCCCCGATTGCGCACGTGCACGGACCACGAGGGATGAACTCGCAGGGACGCCACCACGGTTTTGAACAATTCAGGTTTGATCCGGGTCTCCCAATCATGGAGCCACGCGTACCCGTCTTCGTCGCCCTCATAGTCCTCAGGAAATTGAGCGACGAGATTAAATCGAAGAATAAACGTTTTTTCTTCTTCAAACATCTCGGGTCATCCCTGTCTGCGTTCACTCATCCGTTGACAATTCGTGGTGTTTTTCCTTGTATTTGTAGCTGCGCCATCTCATGGCGCTTCTTCTTGTGGCGGCCTCTCCAAGCGGCATAAGGCATGTCCCTGCCCCCGAGCAGGGATTGCCGGGCTACTACAACAGCAAAGAGGCCGTGAAAGGCAACGGGAAATTACTCCTCAATGTCTCTGGCTCGACGCTCCATATAACCTGACCGGGTCGCTCCATACAGATCAACGGTGGACTCTTCAAGCTTCTCGAACGTGTCGAGGTTGATGGCACGATCATTCACGCGCCCCCCCGCATTCATACCCAGGTTCGGGGTAAACGGCATAAAATAGTTGACGGGATTCATAAAGATATCACCGGCAATTCCCACCGCATGCCGAACCGTCATCGGAGGAAGCAACGGCAGCATCAGGTAAGGCCCGGAAGCCATCCCATATGTCGCAAGGGTCTGACCTGTATCTTCCGGCGGCGGAGCTGCAATTCCGAACATGTACTTGGCCACGTCAAAGAGCCCTCCCACACCGAGGGTCGAATTCAGAAGAAACCGATTCATTTCGACCCCGGCCCGGTCGAATTTCCCTTGGAAGATGCTATTGAGAAATCGTGAGGCGAACCCCAAATTATCAAATGCATTGGACAAAGAATCCTGAAGGTCGGGCGGCACGACGCCGGAATACACCCTGGCCACCGGTTTCAGCGCGTAGCGATCGAGATTGTAATTGAGGGTAAAGATCTTCGAATTGAATGGCTCCCAGGAATCCTGAACCGGCTCGCTCTCGGTCGCAAAGGGATCACCAAACGTACTCTCGACGACCGTTTCCTCCATGAGTTGAACGTCGTCTTTATCATTGTCCACGTCCCCGAAAGGTTTGCGCTCGTTCGGTTTACCGGGACTACCGTCCGGGCCCGGCGGAAAATACTGCAGCGCAACCAGTTCCACGGAAGAGCGCGACCTCGCAGGTTCAACGGCAACCTTTTCCGTCGAATGCGCCAGCGGTGCGGCAATAGCCGGTTGGATGGTCTGAGATTTGACGGGTTCGGCCAGAACGACTGATGGAAGCCACGAAACGCACAAGAGGAGGGTCGTCAGCACACCAAGGCATGACAGATTCGGGGTGGCGCGAGCTATTTCCATACCCATGAAGCTCTACTCGGAACTGCCTAACATGTCATCGACCAACGGACGATTGATATCTTCACAACCCGGGCATAAGACGTCGAACAGCGCCTCATAATTTTCCACGTAATTCCGGTTGTCTGCTAATTGTTCATCGAGCACGTCCTGGTAACAGACGTCACACAACATCATGATACCACGCATCACCGAGACGGTTTTCCGACCGTGGCTCCCGGTCATAGGGCACCGCGTCCCCGGCATCGATCACGTCTCACGCTTGTTTCAACCACGGCATCCGTCTTTTTCAACGTGCTCTTCCACAACCGCAGAGGCCGTTACGACCAGCCGCGTTGTTGGGCCAGGAAGAAATCTTCCGTCTCAAGGTCCAAGCCGCATTCCGGACATTCATAGGGTTGATCCGGCGGGGGGACGGACAATTCCGTCTCCTGGACCCGTCCCTGACAAACGTGATAAAAGTGTCCACCGGCATGTTCGGAATCCAACGGATCATTTTCATATTTGAGAATCATGATTTTCCCGGCAAACGTAAGACTTCCTTATAACAAGGACGTCAAACGGTGTGCAATCCTCGCCGCGTTCGGCGTTTTCGTCTTGCTGCTGTCCGCGCATCCCGCAGGGGCATTATCTCAACGACCTCCTTCCGCGCGAATCGCCCTGACTCCCATCCTCACGCAGGGGCTCGTCCAACCGGTTTTCATCAGGCACGCGGGTGACCACAGCCATCGGCTCTTTATCCTGGAACAACCGGGAAGAATCAGGATCTTTCGAAACGGCGCCCTGAACGCTTCGCCATTTCTGGATATTTCCGGCCGTGTTGACTTCGGTGGGGAAATGGGGCTTCTGGGATTGGCGTTCCACCCCCGTTTTGCGGAAACCGGACGGTTCTTCATCAATTACACAAGAAAACCGGATGGGGCCACGGTCGTGGCCGAATTTCAGGTTTCGCAAAACCCCGACCGCGCCCTTCACAACGAAACAATCCTGCTGACGATTCCACAGCCGTATACGAATCATAACGGCGGGATGCTGGCCTTCGGTCCGGACGGCTACCTGTACATTGCCACGGGAGACGGCGGAGCAGGCGGCGATCCGGAAAATCGAGGGCAAAACCCGAACACCCTGCTTGGCAAAATGTTACGCATCGACGTGGACCAGGGCGACCCGTATGGCATCCCCCCCGACAACCCCTTTGCCAAGCAACAAAGTGGACGCGAAATCTTTGCCCTGGGCTTCCGGAATCCCTGGCGATTTTCGTTCGACCGGCAGACGGGCCGATTATGGGCCGCAGACGTGGGACAGAATCAATGGGAAGAAATCGACGTGGTGGAAGCAGGGAACAACTATGGCTGGCGGATCATGGAAGGAAACCATTGTTTTCTGCCTCCCCGGGGTTGTCGTACAACCGGGCTGACGCTCCCCGTGGCGGAATATCGCAATCAATCACCTTCCTGTGCCGTCACGGGTGGATACGTGTATCGGGGAATATGCGTGGGCTTCCTACGAGGCACCTACGTATTCGGCGATTACTGCAGCGGCCGGATCATGGGCTTGATCGACGGACAACCGCTCGTCCTTCTGGCTTCGGGGTTACGGATTTCTTCCTTCGGTGAGGATGAAGCAGGCGAATTGTACGTCGTGGATCACGGAGGAAGCATCTACAGGATCACCTCCGCAAGCACGAAACAGTAAAGCCGTCGCCCCACCCGCAGAACCGCCGACTGCCCATTTCCTCTTCTTTGTCTAGTTGACGGAATCATGGTATCTTGTTCTTCCGCTTGTATTTTGTTTGTTCTCCTTCGACGCATCAGCCGTGAATAAGAAAAGCCTCCTTTACGCGATTGCGCTCGCAATTGTCGCCTTCTACTTGGCCATGACGGCCTTTTATCGCTGGGGAGACGGGACGCCGCCCCGGATCACGCTGGTGGAGCCCTTCACCCAAGCCGGCCCGACGACCCCGTTGGTCCTTCACGTCGAGGATGCCGAAACGGGTCTCCAGGAGGTGACCGTCCGCCTTGTGCAAAATCTCGAGAGTTACACGCTGGCGCAAGAACAGTTTGTCGCGCAATCCCCCCTTTCCATCGGTGGTCACGCCGATAACAGCTACAACCTCAATCTCGTCCCGTTCGGCGACGACACCATCCCCAAACGCCGGGGGGTCGTCACGCTTGTCATTACGGCACGAGATTATTCCTGGCGAGGTTTTTTCGAGGGGAATTGGGCAAGGATTGAACAGGACGTCACCGTGAAATTTACGCCTCCACGGATGGAAGTCTTGTCGAGCCCCCTACCCGTTTCGCAAGGCGGAGCGGGTGCCGTGGTCTACCGCGTCTCCGATGATGCGCAACGATACGGAGTCCGAATCGGCGAAACGTTTTTCCCGGGCTACCCCAGCCCCGACCGCGCCTTCACCGCGTTCTCCCTCTTTGCCTTTCCTCATGACCACCCCGCTTCGGCCCCGGTACTACTCGTCGCGGACGACGACTTGGGCAATCACGCGGAACAGCGGATCGACGTCCCCGTCGTCGCCAAAAAATGGCGATCCCGAACCATCACGATTTCCGACCGTTTCATCGAACGGACCATTCGCCCCATCATTGCGCAAACCCCTGAGATCGAGGACCTGGACGATCCGCTTCGCAATTTCCTGCAGGTCAACAACGTATTGCGTAAACGAACGGCCGAGCAATTGACGGCCCTGGCCTCGGACAGCCGGCCCGAGTTCCTATGGAACGGAGCCTTTATCCAATTATCCAACTCCCAGGTAGAGGCGGTATTTGCCGATCACCGCGAATATCGCTACAACGGAAACGTCGTGGATACACAATACCATTTGGGGTTCGACCTGGCCGTCACCAAACGTTACCCGGTGGAAGCGGCCAATGACGGAACCGTCGTGCTGGCCGAGTTTTTCGGTATTTACGGAAACACCATCGTGATTGATCACGGCTATGGGCTCCAGTCGCTGTATGCCCATCTCTCCTCGTTCGCCGCGGAGAAGGGAGACGACGTCCGCAAGGGGCAAATCATCGGACGGTCAGGCATGACGGGTTTGGCCGCAGGCGATCATTTGCATTTCAGCCTGCTGCTTCACGGAGTCCAGGTCAATCCCATGGAATGGTGGGATGGCCAGTGGGTACAATCCCACGTCAACGCCCCTCTTCATCGTGTCCCCGTGCGCACGAACGACGTCACTACCCCGGAGCAGGTTCCGCAAACGCCAGTTCCTTCAAACCGCAGGGGTTCACCACCCTCTTGAGGGTCCAACCTGCAAGTCGTTCTCTCCCTCTCCCACTGGGAGAGGGTTGGGGTGAGGGGGCATAGCCGTGGTCAACCGACAGGGACCTGGAAGACGATTGATGGCACGACCGCAAGCACACACGCCAAGCAAGCGCCCGGCACCCGTTACCACGGTGCCGCTCGATCAAACCACGCGCCAGCGGTACCTCAACTACGCGCTGTCCGTCATTACCGCCCGCGCCTTGCCCGACGTGCGGGACGGCCTGAAACCAGTGCAGCGGCGCATTCTCTTTTCCATGTTTCACAACCACCGGCTCTCGCCGGACCGGCCGCCCATCAAAAGCGCGAAGGTCGTCGGATCGGTGATCGGGGAATGGCATCCCCACGGCGACTCTGCGGTGTATGACGCCATGGCGCGAATGGCGCAATGGTGGTCCCTGCGCGCTCCCCTCGTGGACGGCCATGGCAACTTCGGCAGCCTGGATGGCGACCCGCCCGCGGCTTACCGGTACACCGAAGCCAAACTCACCCCGGTCGCCGTAGTACTGCTGGACGAACTGCACAAGGACACGGTCGACTTCCAGCCCAATTACGACGGCAAGGATGAAGAGCCCCTGGTCCTGCCCGCCCCGTTTCCCAACCTTTTGGTCAACGGGTCCACGGGCATTGCCGTGGGCATGGCCACCAACGTGCCGCCACACAACCTCGGAGAAGTCGTCAACGGCGCCGTGGCCCTGATCGACAACCGGACGCGCACGGTTTCCGACCTCATGAAGTCGATCAAAGGGCCGGATTTTCCCACAGGCGGAGAAATCCTGAACACGAAGTCCGAGCTTCGGGAGATCTATGAGAACGGCCAGGGACTCGTGCGCGTGCGCGGGGAATTCACGGTGGTCCCGGGTTCGTACGGCAAATCGCAAATCGTCGTGACCTCGATCCCCTTTGCCGTGGACAAGGCCACGATTGTGGAACGCATCGGCGAACTCATCGCCGCCAAAAAAGTACCGCAGTTGGTCGACGTCCGCGACGAATCCACGACCGACGTCAACATCGTGCTGGAGTTGCAGAAGGATGCCGATGCCGACCTGGCCATGGCTTACCTGTTCAAGAACACCCCGCTCCAGAATAATTTTTCCGTCAACCTGACGTGTCTGATTCCGGTTACCGGCACCGCAACCACGCGACCCCGGCGCCTGAACCTGAAAGAAATCCTCGAACAGTTCATCGACTTTCGCTTTGACACGATCACGCGCCGGTTCTCCTATGACCTGAGAATCCTGGAGCAACGCATCCACATCCTGTCGGGCTTTCAAATCATTTTCGACGCGCTGGACCGGGTGCTGGCCATCATCCGCCAAAGCGACGGCAAGGCGGACTCCGCGGAAAAACTGAAAGCCCGCTTCCGCCTCGACGACGCGCAAACCAACGCGATCCTGGAAACGCCGATCTACAAACTGTCTCGCACCGAGGTCAGGAAAATGCTGGACGAACTGACCGACAAAACGAAGCAGGCCAAGGACCTCAAGGCCCTCCTCGCCTCGAAACCGCGATTATGGAAGGTCGTCAAAGAAGAGCTTGAGAAACTCGCCGAGACGTATGGCGACAAACGCCGGACCAGGGTCGGGCGGCGCCAGAGTGAGGAAGTCGAATTCGACCCCGAGGCCTACATCGTCAAAGAAGACGCCGTGGTCACGATTTCAACGGACGGGTGGATTCGCCGGGTCGGGATGGTCAAGGACCTGTCGAAAACACGGCTCCGGGAAGGGGATACCCTGCTGACCGCCTTGATCGGCAGCACGGTGGATACCATCGTGTGCTTTTCGAACTTCGGCAGTGCGTATACCATTCGCATCGGCGATCTGCAGCCGGCACGAAGCGGCTACGGAGACCCCGCGCAGAAGCTGTTCAAATTCAAGGACGGGGAACGCATCATCGTGGCCCTTGTAGGGGCCGCCCTACGTGGCGGCCCTCCGGATTCTCGATCACCTGCCTCGGTCGGACAACCCGCGGCTTCGGCGCTCCCGCTCTTCGACGGATCAGCAATGGAAGAAAACGCCCCCGCTGACCTTGGGCAAGGACTCGCCGTATCAACGGCCGGAATGGGCGTACGCTTCGACCTGGGTCCCTTCAAGGAACCCTCGACCCGACTGGGTCGAAAATTCATGAAACTCCGGGACCAGGAAGAAGTCGTCAGCGTCGAAACCTTGGACCCGTCCGCGGCCATGCCCATCCTCGCAGTCGCCTCGCAACGGGGCCGCGTGCTCCTGTGCCACGCCGGGGAAGTGGGTGTCCTCTCCGGTCCGGGACGAGGGGTGATGGTTATCAAACTCGACCCCACGGACAGGGTCGTCGCCATGCGGCTGTTGTCCCGGAAGCAGGACCAATTGGTGGTCCTCAAACAGGACGGCGGCCCGTTCACCATCACAACAAGGAAGTGCCAACCCGTCAGCCGCGGGGGCAAAGGCCACGCGCTCTTCAAACGCGGAACCCTGAAAGGCGCCGAAGCCTTACCCGTCGAACTCCCGGTCCTCGATTCCGAGAATCACAAAAACGGTAATTGAAATCCGCCGGCGTGACAACTACCAGAAGTTTTTATCCTCGCCATAATTTCCTCTCCGTCACTCCTGAGCCTTGGCCGTCAAAGGGAGATGGGTCCAGGACTCGCCGCCATCCTGACTGCGGAAAAGACCGCTGCCGTTCGTACCCGCATACAGGACCCGTGAATCCTGTGGGTCCATGGCAATCGCCCGAATATTCAGGTTGGCCAACCCTTCGTTCGTCGCTTTCCACGTCTGCCCGCTGTCCTGGCTTTGAAAGATGCCCGTGCTGGTTCCCATGTAGAGGTGTTGCCCGTTTCCCGGTTCCAACACCAGACTGCTCACGTAGAGTTCACCGAGATCGGCAGCCAGCCTTCCCCACGTCTCACCCTTGTTGAGCGTCTTGAACACGCCTTGGGTGGTACCCGCGTAGACCACGTCCGGATTGGCAGGATCGATCAACAAACGATTGACGCCCAAGGCCATGGACGCCATTTTGGCATCGTCGGGCACAAGCCCGTTATTGGTCTTTGTCCAGTGATCAGCGCCGTCAAAACTCCGATAGACCCCACCGCTCGTCCCCGCGTAGAGAATATTGGGGCTGACCGGGTCGACGGCCAACGCCACAATGAAATTGATTTCGTTCATGCCTCGCATACGTTCGGTCCAGGACTGGCCGGCGTCCTTTGTCCGGAACACCCCCACGGTCGTGGCCGCGTACAGGACTTGCGAGTCCAGCGGATCGAAAACCAGTTCATTCACGTTGGCCGAGATCGTCCCTTTCTGAATGCCGGCATTGCGCGGGAGCCAACGTCGCCCGCCGTCGGGACTCTTGTACACCCCGTCGGCCAGCGTCCCGGCAAACACGTTCGCCGGGAGCCTCGGATCGATGACCAGGTTCATGACCCGAACGCGGGTCAACCCCTCCGACAACCGCTTCCACGACTGTCCCCCGTCCCGGGTCTTATACACGGCTTCCTCCGTCGCCACGTACACCAACTTCGATTTGGTCGGATGAATGACGACCGCGACTACTCGATCGCTGCGCTGGGTGCATCCCAGCAGCAGACCCGCCACTATCGAAAACACAACGGCACGTCGAATAACGGTCTTCATCGGCTCAGGTGAGGTTTGCGTGAATGATAATCGAAGCCCACGGGGTTCGCATATCCGGTGAGTTCCACGTATCCGGTCCCGGTGACGGGCATATTCCGGTAATGCCCGCGTACGTCCACGGCCCCTTCCCAATACGTCACCCGGGTGCTGTTTTCAGTCCGCAGTTCCTGATCGGGCAATACCGGCGTGATCGTGACCTCGAGCGGGACGGACGGGACCTCTACAATCCATTTCGCCGGGTACTGCACGCGGTTGTGTGGACTGAGCCATTGATCCGTCGCTCGAACCACGAAGTCCGCGCGCGTCAGGTGCCGGCTCGTGCCGTCCGGAAGGATCAACGTCCCGCTGGACGCCGGATCATGGGACCCGTCCCGTTTCCGCAAGAGATACAGCATGAATTCGACGTTCGAATCAAATTGCACGCTGAACCAATCCCACCCGACCAGATCCTCGCCTAGGCTACCGGACCCGAACTCATGATCCATCCAACTGGTACCGGTGACCTGGAACGGTTCGCCACGAACCCGGACCGTGCCTCGCGTCGCCAGGCGCGTGAGTGAATAATAATGCGACGCCTGACCGGGGTTAGCACCCTTGCGACTGATGCCTTCCCGGCCATGGATCACGGGTGGCTTGTTCAGGGTGAGCGTCAGGTCCACCCCGAGGCTTGCATCGTGGGCCGTGAGACGCAACTGCCGATGTTCCTCGGTCACGGGTTCCAGGTTCCAGCGGTCGATCCAAACCTTCATCCGCCCGGGATCGGCGCCGGCTTTCCCAAAGGCCGCGCGACTGAATTTTTCGGAAAAGGAAAAGGTGGCCCTTTCCACGTCGGTCAAGGCCAGGTGCGCGAAATACAGGTGCCGCAACGCCCAACGGGAAGGGTGTTCGCGGACGCGCACGTCATCTATGGCCTTGCGAAAAAATGTGACTTCATAGCCGAACCGTCTCGCCGATTGATCGTAGAGGTGACCGGTGAAGTACCACCACTCCAAGCCGTAGTCATCATGGGAACCGTGATCTCGGGGGAACGCATAGACGTACCCCGGCCGTGCCGGGACCAGGCCTTGCGACGAGATGGAAGCAGCACCCGTGGGGTCTGCAGACGGAGAAGAAAAAACACCCTCACCCCGGCCCTCTCCCGGGAGGAGAGGGAGAAAAATCAGCAGTACACAAACAAGTCCCATCACCCCATGACGAAATCCCGGCATGGTGTGTCACCCTCCTCCGTAGGGGACGGCCCCCGTGCCGTCCCGCGAACAGGCAACACGCGATCGCCTTTTCAAGAGAGACAATTCGTTATTCATCAACCAATCCTTCCCGGAATCACCACGTTGACAGGAATTTTGAGCGTCGGCTATCGTACCGCATGCCTGCAGTAAATGACACGCCTTCTTCAAAGGCCTTTCCGATTCCTGGGATCATCCCGATCTTTCCGCTTCCCAACGTCGTCCTGTTTCCGGACACCTATTTGCCCCTGCATATTTTCGAGCCACGCTACCGGGAAATGGTGGCCGATGCCAGCCGTGAAGGCTCCTGCATCGGGATGGCGTTGTTCAAACAGGGATGGGAAGGCCAGTATTACGGCAATCCCCCGATCTTTTCCCTGGGATGCGTCGGTCGCATGACCCATATCGAACCGCTACAGGATGGCCGGTCAAACCTGATCCTGCAAGGCTTGTCTCGGTATACGATTCAAGAGGAATATTTTGACGCCCGGTATCGCAAGGCCAAAATCACGCTGGGACCGAGTGAGCCGTTTCAAACGATTGCCGAGGGGCCTGTCCGCACCACCCTCACCGCGTTGGCAACGCGTTACCTTCGATCCCGGAAGGCCGATAAACTCTGCGAACTTGTGACCGATGAAGCCATGACGGATCGCGTCCTTGTCAACGGGCTTTCCTCGTGCCTGGATTTGACGCCGCTGGAAAAACAGTTCTTGCTCGAAGCCGAAAGCCTGCACCAACAAACCCGCCGCCTGATCGACTTCCTGAAGTTCAAACTCGACGGTGAAACTCAATTATCAGGGTGGGGATGATGGATCCCTCCGTGGTGATCAACGTCGCACGTTTGGGGAAAACCTTCGGTCCGGTAACGGCCGTCGAGGACCTGTCGTTCACGGTGCACGCCGGTGAAATCTTCGGACTCCTGGGCCCCAACGGCGCCGGGAAAAGTACGACCCTGCGGATGCTGATCACCGTGCTGCCCCCATCCACCGGCACGGCGACGGTGCTGGGCCACGACGTCGTCAGGGAGGCGGATACCGTCAGGAGCCTGATCGGTTACGTGCCGCAGGAACGCGCCGTCGACCGGTTTCTCACCGGTCGCGAACACCTCGAACTGTTGGGGGGACTCTACCATCTCTCCCGGACGGAAACGAACGCGCGGATCGACGAACTGTTGAAGCTCGTCAATCTCGAAGAGCACGCGGACCGCGTGGCCAAGACCTATTCCGGGGGCATGAAACGCAAACTGGATATTGCCTGCGGGTTGCTCCCCAATCCCAAGATCGTGTTTTTGGATGAACCGACCCTGGGGCTGGACGTCCAAAGCCGGCTCAAGATATGGGACTACATCCGGCAACTCCGTGAGAACGGCATCACCATCGTCATGACGACCAATTACCTGGAAGAAGCCGATCAACTGTGCGATCGACTGGCGATTATCGACGGCGGGACCATTCGAGTCAGCGGGTCGCCCCTGGAATTGAAGACCGGGCTGGGGGGCGACAGCCTATCGGTGACGATCAAGGAACACGAAACGGATAAACTGCCTCGCCTGCGTGAAGGGATCATGGCTTTACCCCTGGTCCGGGACGTGCGCCTCAACCCTACCGGGCTGGATATTCTCGTGGAATCTCCGGAAAAATCCCTGCCCGCGGTGATCGAAGCGGCCCAACGCCTCGATTGCAGCCTGGATGGGATCGAATACCATCGGCCCCGACTCGATGACGTGTTCGTCGCCCACACCGGGCATGGATTACGGGGCGGGACCCCGGACGCGGTGGAGGA
>JAPPLK010000114.1:0-53722 GCA_028819435.1 Nitrospira sp. | reverse complement strand
TCGTCGCCCACACCGGGCATGGATTACGGGGCGGGACCCCGGACGCGGTGGAGGAGGAATAGTTTCTACCTCCCCTTCGCCCCTCCTTACAAAGGAGGGGAAGACAGGGGGGGAATTCAAAAGGCAAAAGGGCCTGATCGTTCTTGCACATGACGTTCCAACACTACAGACAGGAAGTGCTCGCCCTGACGATGCGGTGGGTCCGCCGGCTCAGTCGGGAGAAGTTCAGCATGCTGTTCACCCTGGTCCAGCCCATGCTGTTCTGGCTGATCTTTTTCGGCAGCCTCTTTCAGCATGCCGCCAACATCCAGGTCCTGCAAGCCCCGAATTACATGAGTTTCCTGGCTGGCGGGGTGGTCGTCATGACGGTCCTCAACAACGGGCTGGCCGGCGGCGTCGATCTGTTGTTCGACAAAGAGAACGGATTCCTGGAACGCATGATGTCCACGCCCATTCACCGTTCATCCGTGATCCTGAGTCGGTATCTCTTCGTGATGGCCATTACCGGCATGCAGATCCTGGTCATCCTGAGCATCGCGTTCGTCTTCGGCGTGCGCCTCGAAACCGGACTGCCGGGCATCGCTGTAATTCTGGTGATCGGGATGCTGTTCGGCGTGGGACTGACCGCCATCTCCATGGCCCTGGCGTTTTCCGTCAAAAGCCACGGAGATTTCTTTTCCATGCTGGGCTTTCTGTCCCTACCCATGATTTTTCTCAGTTCGGCGCTCGTGCCCCTGTCAGCCATGCCGGGATGGATGCAGGCAGTCGCCATGGTGAATCCGATGACCTGGGTCATCGACGCCGTCCGCCCGCTCATCATTACGGGATGGGACGCGGCCATTCCCCAGGTCGGCATGGCGCTCGTGATCCTGGCCATCTTCGACGCCGTATGCCTGTACGGCGGGGCGAAAGCCTTCCGCCGGGCAATCGGGTAGGGTTCGTGGGACCGAACTTCGGCGCGATGAAGAACGCACCTTCATCCTCAATTGAACGAACAGACGTCGAAGCGCTGGTCCACCTGCTCTCCGACCAGGATCCCCGCATCGCCCGGCAGATTCACCGGCACCTCGTCGATGCCGGCTCCGAGGCTCTCCCTTTCCTCAGAACAGCCCTCGCGAACTGCGACGAGCCCTCCCTGGCCACGCGCATCCGGACTGTCATCGGGGACATTGCTCAAGCGGACGTCGAACGACACTGGGATATGCTCCTCAAGACTTCAGAACGCGAGCTCGACCTGGAAGTCGGAGCCTTCCTGATTGCCCGGGCAGGGGACCCTGAAATGGAGACGACCCCTTATCGGCAACGACTGGACGAGATGGCCGCCGAACTCCGGCCCTTGTCGTCAGGCCCTCTTCGCCAAGTCGTGCGCCACATGAACGAGTACCTGTTTCAGACCCTGCGATTTCGGGGAAACGCGCAACGATACTACGATCCCAACAACAGTTTTTTGCATCGCGTCCTGGACGACCGCGTCGGGATTCCGATCAGTTTGTCGGTCGTGTATTTACTCCTGGGGCAACGGCTTGGCGTGCCCGTGACCGGAATCGGCTTGCCGGGCCATTTTCTCGTCGGGTTACGGACCGAGCCCGTGTTCATTGACTGTTTTCACGAAGGAACCCTGCTCACGGAAAAGGATTGTGCGCGACTGTTACAGAGCCATGGCGTCGAGTTTGACCGTCGTTATCTTGAATCCTGCTCCCATGCCCAGATCCTGGCGCGCATGCTTCGCAACCTCATCGCCGTGTACGAAACCCGTCAAGAGACGACCGATGGCCAGCGATTTCGCCGGCTGCTGACCGCCCTTGAAAGCCGGGAGCATCACCCACACGTCCACTAACACTTGGCGTCATGGCCATCGACGCGCCTCCATCTCATCTGACCAATCAACGGGGACAGGCCAACATCAGCGTGGCTTTGGCCTTGATCATCCTGATTGTCGGCGGGATCTGGATCTGGAACCATTTGGACTTCGACACTCAGGACTTTATTGTCGATGAAGTCGTCCCAGTCCTGTTTCTGGTCGTCGCGCTCACACTCATCACGTGGGTGAACATGCGCAAGGTCAAGCGTACCAAAAACAAAAAGAAACGGCGAGACGGGCTCCTCAAACAATTTTCCAACGAAAAGGCGCCACGTAAACGGTTCGATCTTGCGAGCCAACTGATTGAACTGAACGAGTTTCAACTGGAAGGCTTGGAAAGTGTTGCCACGGACATGGCCGAGGTGTTCCTGTATACGTTCAAACGATCACTGGGCGACAAACAGCACCGTCACCGGGGCATGGCCGCCAGCTACCTGGGCGTCGTGCAACACAGGGAAAGCATTCCCCTGTTGATCAAGGCGTTGGAAGACGACCACGCGTACGTGCGGGGTTGTGCGGCATTGGCCCTGGGACGCATGCGCGCCACGGAAGCCAAAACCAAATTGGAATATACGATGAAGGAGGACTGGGATCAGACCGTACGGAGTCGGTCACGGGAAGCCGTCGAACGAATGTCTTGAGGAACCCTCTGCTTTTTGCGCTATCGGGCGCATGGCGGCGTTGTGTCCTCGCTCAACCCTCGGCTATCTCTCTTGATAAGCCTCGGATTTCGCTCCGGGACGCCTTGCCCTGCATCCCGCTACCACATCAAATCAGAGGTTCCTTGGGGAGGATTCCTGCGGTATCAGGACTCGCCCGTGACTCGACTCATCGCGGCCTGATCCGCATCGGTGAACCGGTACCCCTTGCTGTACAACGCCTGCATGCTATCGGTGAGGACCGTGAATTCAATCGCTTCACGAACGTCGTCAAATTTTCCCGTCAGCATCGCAAGGAGTTGAAGATGGTCGCCCGGCAACGGCGCCACGTTCAGGGACGCCAGGATATCCTGTAACTCGCCCGCATCATAGTGCTCATCATCATCACGATCGGCCACCAAAGCCAACTGATAAAACGTCAGGCTCAACGAGAGCGTGGATTGGCTATGCGCAAAGGCCTGACGTGCTTCATTGATGCCGGGGTATCGACCGGCACACGCATGGGAGCGGTCTTCTTCCGTGACGAAAGAAAGCTGTTGCACGTCAGGGCGACCCGGTTGTTTCAATTGCTCATAAAACCAGGAGGTGCAGGATTCCGCGACCGCAAAATCAACTTTGTCCCGGTCAATTTGCAAGGCGATATGGTGAAGGAATCCCTGGAACACGCCGTTGCCGGTCGCAGCCCAACTCAACCCGCCCATGCAAAACGCCACCGTCAAAGCTGTAAACCGAAGGACCCGTTTCCATGATTCCGGCTGAGACATGCTGACAGTATACACCCTCCCGAGTCCTCGCCAAAGCCATTTTGTTCAACCAAGATAATCACCCGACACTAGCCCGGAACCGTCGCCAGGAGAATTTCCTTTCCCGGGCTCACACGTGCAAATCTCAGAAAACTTCTTTACACTTGAATACTGGATGGATGATGAATCGTACGTCGGAAAACTCAAAGAAGTTCCCGGTGTATTCAGCCGAGGGGCAACCTTGGACGAGTTAGAAACAAACATTAGAGATGCCTATCACTCGATGGTGAGTTCTGCCTCCCCTCCTTTGTAAGGAGGGGTTAGGGGGAGGTAGAAGTCATGCCCCTCGAACCCTACTTCGAAATCGACCCTGATCCCGAAACCGCCAAACGGATTCGCAAAGAGCGGGACAAAGCCCGCGCCCTCAAACGCACGCCCTGGTGGAAACAGCAACTCCACAAAGGCCGCTGCCACTACTGCGGCAACCTGTTTCAGCCGGACCAACTGTCCATGGACCACGTGGTGCCCCTGGCCCGCGGCGGGAAATCCACCAAGGGCAACACCGTCCCGTCGTGCCACGAGTGCAATCACAAAAAGAGGCTGGAAACCCCGGCGGAAGCAGTGCTGAGGAAGCTGGGGAAATGACCAAATTAAAACGACTGAATTATTCTTTCTTTATTCAGTTCCTCACGCACCGAACTTGTACAGATACCAGGAAGCCACGCTACGATACGGTTTCCATTTTTCAGCTATTTTTCTGGCTTCTTCCGAATCATTGCCATCGAATCCATATACCTTACACATAACTTTTCTGAGGGCTAGATCATGAACAGGAAATACATCAAGCCTTGCAAGGCCAAAAAGCAAGTACATGTCAACGGTCCAGTCACCTATGCCTTTCACCTTCTTCAGGACCTGCCGGACCGTAGCATTATCCTCTTCTCCTAGCCGAGACAGTCTCAACTGCTTATCTTCTATCTTTCTGGCCAAGTCCCTGATGTAATCGTACTTCCGCTTTGATAGACCAGCCTTGAGCACTTTTTCTTTTGGAAGGCCCAAGAACTTACTTGTCGTAGCACGCCTAGAGGGAAATAACCTTCGGAAGCGCTTAATAATAGTAGCTGCAGCCTGTTTGGAAAGTTGCTGTCCAATGATAGCATCAACCAAAAAGTCGAAGCCAGCGTGGCCGTTTACCAAAGTACACGGACCTACTGAATCAATTATCTTGGCGAGCTTTTTATCTCTTCTGTGTAATTGATAACATATATTCGCAAAATTGGTAGGCTCCGAAACCACTGGCAGTCTTTTGCTCTTATGTGCGCCTAACAGATTATTTCTCTGCTTCCATGTCGTTACAATAGAATAGACTTCTGACGGAGTGTCCTTAGCGACAAACATCGAGAAATCCTCGATAGGCTTATGTTCTCCATTCTCAATTGAAGCAGGCAATGTCGCGCCTACATCAAGCGTATCAAACAGCGTTGGTTGTTGAGGAATTCCTTCCGTTATGTCTTGGCGTTGCTGAACATAATCCCCCATTAGGAAAAGGCCGCGCTCAAAGCGTTTCAATATGGTGGACAGAGATTCTAGGCTGTTATCCATACCAATCCAACGTCGCTGCATTTCATCGGCAACGGCTAAAGTCGTTCCAGAACCAACGAAACAATCCAACACCAAATCTCCGGGATTCGATGATGCCCCTATGATTCGACGAAGAAGATCTGGATTTTTCTCAGTTGGATACCCAGTTATCTTAACGTTCTGATTGTGGGCATCACGAAAATCCAACCAGATATCCTGAAGACCAACCCCAGAATGTTCATCTAGATAGACTTTCCTTCGGGGGTTGCCGTTGCCTGACCAGAAAATCTCTCCCCGTGCATCCATTTCATCAAGCGTCTTTGGAGTATACTGCCAATGCTTTCCTGGTGGAGGGAGCATTCCTCGCCATGCCCCCCCAGTTGCCCCGTTGCGTGTTCCCGGAGCATGGATAGGGACTTTCATATAGCGCCGTCCTGTTTGGGGTTCGATATAATGGTATTCTCTTTTGCTCTCTTCCGAAAGGGATTCGACTGGACGATTCCAAACGTAGTTATCCGTTTTTGAATAGAAGAGAATGAAATCAGCGATATTGCCATAAGCCTTTCGGGTATAATTTTTGGGGTTGCATTTCTTCCGTACTATTAGGTTTCGATAGTTGGAAAAACCAAAGACTTCGTCCATGATAAGCTTCATTTCAAAAACCATGTTCTCGTCGAGATGCAGATAAATTGATCCCTTGTCTGACAGCAGTTCTCGAAGAAGAATGAGACGTGCTCTCAGATGCTCTACATAACTCGCACCAGATAGATTGTCTTCATATGCTTTCTGCTGTTTTCTGGAGAGAAACGTTCCCTGTGTCGAAAATGGTGGATCAATATAGACAAGAGTCACTTTGCCTGCGACGTCTGGATCTGAAAGGAGCGCTCTTAGGCCCAAAAGGTTCTCACCAAAGTACAGGCGCTTATCCGAAGTGCCTGAATGGATCTTCTCGAAAGGCTCCCGTTCGCCGTTAAGGATAGAGGAAGGATCTTCCTTGCCTTTGTAGGCGATACTCGCCCTCTCAGTTCGATTAAGATGAGATTTATTGGGTACGCCTGTTGCCACGGTCAAAATCCCTTGGATTTGAGCCACGTAAGAGTAATGCGCTCAGGAACCATTCTTAGCGTCACGACCTTGACCGATCTAGGCCAAGAGTCCTCTATGTATGCATAGTCTCGCCACATCGAGCCAAGAAGTAATCCTGGCCCATCATTAAGGAAAATGACCTTCAAAGGTATGTTCCTGCTCTTTGCGTAACTAAGCACTTCGCTTGCACAGTCTCGGTACTGTCCGGTTCTATCATCTTCTTGCGCTCCTCCACGATCAGAGTCGTACCTGGCTAGTCCGACAGCTAGAGGCTTGCCTTTATGAAGAAGGACGAAGTCCACTGGACGGTCAGCTTTGGGATAGTCTTCGAACAGTTCGCCTAAGATGATGTCTTTTCCTGCACACTCTGGTCCAATTATTTCCAGTGACTTGAAGTGTTCTCGTACGATCGTGAAAAGTCGTTCGGTTAGATCGTAACCCTTTTGTCCCCTGTCTTTGTACTCCCATAGCACAGCACATAATGCTTCATCAGGCATTGGGCGTGATTGGAACTTGGCTTGAACCTCAGCAATCCTCCGAAATCTCTTGCCGAAACGGTCACAAATGTCGGCCGCTGCACTTTTTTTCTTCAGCATCTCAACGGGTGTGTCGGGGCTCACATATTTTCGGAAGACGCGACACAACTGTATTCGCATCCATTGTGGGGTGGTCTCTGCTATTGCCGTGAATAAATCAGTTGATGAATGCGCACCCTTGAGGAGTTGCCCAAATGTCACAAGTACAGGCTTATATAATTCACAGGCAAGGGGAAGCACGTCTGGATAGTACTCACCTGTCGAAAGGGTTATCCAAAGATGACCTTCCTTTTGGAATTCGCCAAACGATTTTTCATTCTGCTTTTTCATCGAGATTTCGAGAAAAAGGGAAAGATCAAAATAACTTTTGGTAATTAGGGTAATTCGCACCCCTTGTGTGCGAGAAAGGACCCATGGTTGCGGGCCGAATAGCAATTTTGGTCTTGCCAAAGACGTTCGTGCTCGTAAGCTTGAATGGTCCTGTAATGAGGTAGCGCCTACACAAAAGCGGCTAAAAAATCTTCAAAGCTTGCAATGTGCCCTGTTGTCTCCAATCTCATTTTTACGCGCTTGAAATACGTGTCATGCAAGAGGGCCTTGGGATTTCTTCTTGTATAAGTAAGATTTCTGTATTTCTCGTGCAACAGTTTTCTCAAATAACGCTCTGCAAATTGAGAACGGTTTAGGCTACCTTCTGGAGAACTAGGCAGGAGTTCGGGATCGTTATTTAGGACATCGAAATACTTTCTATAATTGCGAAGCTGAATGTCTTTTGGTTTTCTTGGAACTATGACTTGATTGCCAAGTGCCCATGTTTCGAGACAAAAATGTTGAACGATAATTTTGTAATCAAGTTTTTTCCCAAGTGCTTTCACGAATCCATCAATTTCCCGCCGTTTTTCTTGGTACGACATTTCTTCTGAATCAACAGAGATTACGAGTCTGTCTAATTGCTTATTAGTAGAAACATCTTCAACTCCAGCTTCAATGACATCTAAATAATTAGGGTACCCTCCACCAGAATAAATGATCACGTTATTATGTTGAACTGCATCGAGACTATTAACGATGCTAAGGCTCGGATTAACTAGCGGAACCCAATGCGCGTAAACTTTTTTCTCTCCAACATTGCCTTCAACGATCAAATACACATTCATTGCAATTCATCGCCGGAATAAAAAGGATCGTTAATGAGTTGAACAAAAGCCTTTTGCTTTGATTTGCCATATTTCTGCTCAAACTCTTCGCCACCTTTAATAAATACTTTTGAGCCATCCCTGTGAAAGACTCTCCACGTTTTCATGGGCATACTGTTAATCAAGTAGGGGTGATGAGTCGTAACAAAAAATTGAATGTTTGTGCTATGCGCAGCCAAAAATTCCGGGAGAAAATCCATGGCATTTATTCCGAGTGAGTTTTCATATTCATCGATTATATAGATTGAACCTTTTGGTAAGGTAATGATGTCGGCAAGAATCAATAAAACTTTTTGCATTCCTGATGAGAGTTCAGGCAACGGTATCGTTTTGCCTACTTTCTCTTCTCTTATGAGAAAGACGGGGACCACTCCATTAACCTGAATACTTATTGGAGGATTTTCGAGTATGGCAACTTCACAGTCTTTAATGGAAGTAAAGACTTGTTTGAAGGCACCTACGATCAAGTTATACTGTTCGGGAAACTTTTCCTTTAAAAGAAATAGCTTGGCACTAAGGGCGCTTTGGGATTTCCATAATGCCAACAGCCCATCATTTGATTTGGAAAGATTGAGTAATTCCGGTGTCACATTCTGGTAGACGAGCGCATCCTTTAACCCTTCATCATTGAACTTTCTTATTTGCACTTTTGAGAAGGTTTCATAAAGGGGACTGATCTTTTCCTCTTCTTTGAGAAGAGTGATTCCTGGTTTATCAAGTTGGAGTTTTGGCAGCGGGCTTTCGCAGAAAATAAAGTTATCAGGTGTTCGATCAATCAGGACGTCCAGTTCATTTTGAGAACCCATACGCTTACGCTTTACCACTTCTTTTTTGATTTGATTTTTGCCATTGATTATTACAGCGTCATATTCGTATATATATTCATATTCTTCGGTTTTTACGGTTAGCCTCCAAGATCAAGGCCTAAACGGTTCTCCACGTTCTTGACCACGTGCAATAAAACTCGAAAGGTTAAAAATTGTATTTAGGTACCTGGTTTTACCAGACCCAGAGGCACCGACAATCAGGTTTACGTTATTCAACGCAGTTTCTTCAAACTCCCATTCGTCTGATTGTTTACCCTTGTAATTATCTTTGTAATAATATGAAGAAATCATAATGCTTTCTCCGAAACCCTAGCGAAATCCAACCAACTAAATAAGAAGGATAAAGTTGAATGTTGCACCGGAGAGGCTGAAGTGTCCGTAGTATATGCCGCTGAAATTTCCTTCGCAATAAACTCATTTCATCAGCCATTATGTTTCTTCTTCATTGCGGAGCAGCGGACTTCTCCAACTGCTGCAACCGCGCCTCTGCCAGTTTCGCCCATTCCGAATCCGGATGTTCAAGAATGATTCGTTGATACAATTGCCTGGCGTGGGCAACGTTGGTCTGCCTTTCCTCGAACTGCGCCGTTTCAAAGAGGCTCTCCGGACTCTCTCCGCCACAACCGACGATCAGAGAAAACAACAGTCCAAGCGCAACCAGAACGCTTGTCACATCACGCTTCATATTCTCTTTCCCTCGGAATGAATTGTTTTCCAGCATTTCCCGCCTTTGGCCCAGCCGAGAGGCGCCGCCAAGCCCAGGGGAATGAAATGACCAAGCCTGCCGCTCACCGTCGCATGAGCATGATCCAGCGCCAGATGTTCAACAACCCGCCCAGTGACGCCGCCACGTACGTGAGTGCGGCGGCCGTCAGGATGGTGCGCGCGCCTTCCACGTCCTTCGGGGGAATATAGTGTCCTTGTTCGAGGATCGGCAGGGCGCGGCGAAAGCTGGCGTCCCATTCCACGGGCAAAGTCACGAGATGCACCAACGCTCCCATCGACATCACGGCAAGCCCGGCCAGCAATACCAGCAAGCCGCCGGCCGGCGAACGGGTCAGCCCGGCGACGATGGGAATTCCGAGCATGACGAAGGACCCGGCCTTTTCCGCCCCCTGCGCCAACCGGATGAGTTTCGTGCGTTCGTGCAGCGGCCCGTACCCGGTTCGATCTTGAATCGCGTGTCCCACCTCGTGCGCCGCGACTGTCACCGCGGTCAACGACTTGCCGTTGTAGTGATCCGGGAGCAACCGGACCACCTTGGCCTGCGGGTCATAGTGATCTCCAAGTTCCGTGGTCTCGACCCGCACGTGCGACATCTCAAAGCGATCGAGCAAATGCCGGGCCAGTTCACCGCCCGTCCCGGCGTAGTCGTTACGGTGACCGCGATGTTTGTTGAAAACCCATTTGGTCCACAACTGGGGTCCGATCAACACGATCAGGATCAGGACTAACAGAAGAACGCTTCGTATCATGATTTCATCCTGATGATGAGAATAGCCCCCTCACCCCGGCCCTCTCCCACAAAGGGCGAGGGAGTTGCGGAGCGGAAATTGTCAACGCATGGGTAAGCACATCCAAGAATGACAGAAGAAAGGCAAGTCCCACCGCTACGACGAGCAACTCACCATGATCTGTTTGCCCCAATCCGGCGGCGGGGCGGCATACTCGTGCATCTCGGGTTGATCATTGAACGGGTGACGCAGCAGTTCCCGCAGGCGGTCGATCTCGGAGTAATCCCGGTGCCGGGCTGCGCGTTCAATCGCGACTTGGACAAGGTAATTCCTCAACACGTATTTGGGATTGCAGGCGTCCATGCCTGCCTTGCGGTCGGTGTCCACACTGTGCTCGGCTTTGAGCCTGGCGCGATACCGGTCCGCCCACCAGTCGAATCCTTCCCGGTCGAGGAACTGATCGCGCAGGTGTCCGTTCGCAGAGGGATCAGCCTGGTTGAAGGTTCCGAGCGCCCGAAAAAAATTCGTGTAATCCACGTGGTTGCTATGCATGAGCGCGAGCAGATCGCGCCGGAGCTTGTCGTCGCCTTCACGGGCTTCTTTCAATCCCAACTTGGCCTGCATCAAATCCGCATAGGTCTGCTGCATGGTCGCTTCATAGATTTCAGGAGCCCCAAGCACGCCGGCTTCCTCCACCAGGGGGGACAGGGCCTGGGCAATCGCGCGGACGTTCCAATACCCGATATCAGGCTGGTTCTGAAACGAGTAGCGGCCATGGTGATCGGAATGATTGGGAATGAACCCCGGGCTGAAATCATCCATGAAGCCATAGGGCCCGTAGTCGAGGGTCAGCCCGAGGATCGACATGTTGTCGGTGTTCATGACCCCATGCGCCCAGCCCACGGCCTGCCATTGGGCAATCAACCTGCCCGTCCGTTCGGCCACCTCACGCAAGAATCGCGCGTAGGCATCGGGACCGTCACCAAGATGGGGAAAGTGCCAAGTCAGGACGTAATCCGCCAGCGTCTTAAGGTGCTCGAACTGACGTCGATAAAAGAAGACTTCAAACGTCCCGAACCGGACGTGGCTCGGGGCCATGCGCACGAGCATCGCGCCGGTCTCCACGTTTTCCCGCAGCACGGCTTCATCGCTGCCGATGAGACACAAGGATCGGGTCGTCGGGATGCCCAAACCGTGCATAGCCTCACCGCACAGGTACTCCCGGACCGTCGAACGAAGCACAGCCCGGCCGTCGCCGTCCCGTGAAAAGCGGGTCATCCCCGCCCCTTTCAGGTGCAGGTCCCACTTCTCGCCCCGGCCATTGCGCACTTCGCCCAACAGGATCGCCCGGCCGTCGCCCAGCGGTGACACGTAGTGACCGAACTGGTGGCCGGCATAGAGCATGGCAATGGGGTCGCTGCCCGGCAGGAGGAGTTTGCCGCCCATCGCCTCGTGGAACTCCGGGCGCTTGGCTTCGTCCGGGTCCAAGTCGATCAAGGCCGCGGCTGAAGGATTGAAACTGACCAGGTGGGTGGATTCAAAACCCGTGGGCATCACCCGTTCAAAAAAAATTTCGGGCAACCGGGTGTAGGTGTTGTCAAAATTCAGTGTTTCGAGTTTCCGCACGTGCGCAGCCCGTGAAGGGACATGAATTCGGCAATCAGGATTTTCGCCGGTTCGCCCACGACGACTGCCGACGTGGTCTTATCATGTCCCCGAACGCTTGGATTGCGCAACTTTCTGCGTCCACTCACTTTGACAAGGAGGTCTGGAGGACGCGCTGCACAAAATGTCCGCGTCGATTATTTTGCCAGCAGTTTGGCGTGGATTCCGCGCAAAATGGTTTTTCTTTCCCGTAGCTGGCAATTTGAATTCTGGATGCCTCGACTCCCAGATCAATCAAATACTCTTTGATGGCTTGCGCCCGGCGTTTCCCCAATTCCAGGTTATACTCCCCCGTCCCGCGTTCGTCACAATGGCCTTCGATCAGCACGTTGGATGCTTTGTAGGTCTCTTTCAGCAGTTCGGCATTCTTCTCCAACACGGGAATATCCCTGGAACGAATTGCGTATTGATCAAAATCAAAAAAGACGTCGTCCAACTCTGACTCCACGCCCGTTTCAATGCGGCTGGCTTCCAGCGGCGGCTCCGGTGCTTCGGAAACGAAATCGGATGGGTCAAGTTTGACGATCTCCATCTCCGGCTCGGCAACGGGTTCCTCTGTTGACAAGGGTTTCTGCGTGACTTCACTCACGGGTGCCGGTGTCGGTGTCAGCACCTCAGCTTGAACGATTTCCTTCGTCGGCTGATCCAAGGCACTGACGCGAAACTCCCTGACACGGGTATCCCGAAAAACTTGAGGGGGTGAGCCGGGAACGTAGTCCGATGCCGGACTTCCTTCCACACGCGGGGATTGCAAATATCCGTCCGGAAGAACACGCGCAGGAGATGAAGGCGTCGCCTCAGCATCGGACCCGGGTGCATCGCGAGCAGGCGAGGCCGGACTCGGCGGAGGTTCCAGGGCAAACACGAGGGGTTCTGACAAGCCCAATGACTCCTCGTCGATGGATTGTCCCTCGAACGAACCGCCAGTTTGATCACTGTGTGCCTGTCTCTCCATCTGCGTGTCGGTATCAGAAACTGTCGCCGTTTGACCGTCTGCCAATAAATCTTCCGTGCTCATGACTTCGGCATATTTCGAGTTCTCACATGCCGACAACGTCACCAACAGACCCATGCCGATAACAATCAGAGCAACGACGTTCTTCGCCCTTATGCTGGCCATGCGGAACCCTCCTTTTGTTATTGCATCCCTCGACCGACCTGAATTGATGGAGAACGATAAACTTGCTACTTTGACGCATCTTCTTCGGGTTTCAGGTCATGCCAGCTTAACTCCTTAATTTTTAAAACTTAGCAAGTTACACTTATTAAGTCAAGATGTAGTGTAAATCTGTGAATATGGATACTACATGTCGTTTTCAATCTCTATAGGAACCTCTGATCCCCGATTAAAAACGTCGGGGACAAGCGTCGAGGACAGGTTTATTGTGATAGCGGGATGCAGGGCAAGGCGTCCCGGAGCGAAACCCGAAGCGTATCAGAGAGATAGTTGAGGGTTGAGCGAGGACACAACGCAGCCATACGCCCGATAGTGCACTAAATCAGAGGTTCCTATGCTGCCGGCGCCAGATAGTCGCCAACAAGGGGCCGGTTACATTGTGCCAAATACTGAAAACCGCACCGGGGACGGCGGCCACCGGGCCGAAATGGGCCACAGCCAAGGCCACGGCCAGCCCGGAATTCTGCATACCGACTTCGAGGGCCACGGTCCGGCAAAGGCGAGGCGAAACTTTCCCCAGTCGAGGGCCCCAATACCCGAGCGTTAAACCCAGCGCGTTATGCAGGACCACGGCCAGCACGATCAAACCGGCCACGTGAAGTTGATCGTGATTCAACCCGACGATGACCCCGACGATCCATGCGATCATGAACATTGACGCGAGCGGCAGAATGCCTTCAAAAAACCAGGAACTCGGTTGCCATACGCGGCGAAGAAACATGCCCACAGCCACCGGCAACAATACGATCTTCGTGACCGTCCATAAAAGCGGGAGAGGATCAATGGCCAACCACGTGGAGGCGAGAAGCCAAATCCACAGGGGCGTCAAGAGCGGGCTGAGCAACGTCGAGACCGTCGTCATACCCACGGATAACGGCACGTCGCCTCGGGCGAGGTAGGCCACTACGTTCGAGGCCGTTCCCCCGGGACAGGCCCCGACCAGGATCACGCCGAGCGCCAAGAGTTTCGGCAGGCCCAGGATTGTCGCGATGCCCCATGCGCCCAGTGGCATCACCACGTACTGGAAGACCACGCCCAGCAGCAGCATCCGGCCTCCCTGACGCAGGGTGAGCACGTCCCGGTGCGTCAGGGTCATTCCCATCCCGAGCATCACGGCAGCCAGGGCTTCGGGAATCCAGATTTTCCCTGAGGCCGCGGGACCCGGCATGAACCAACCCCAGGCGGCTCCGAGCAGGACCCATACGAGAAAGCCGTCTTGAAGCAGCTTTAACCAAGACGGGACGCCGCTCGTCGGAACGTGCTTTGCCGGAGGCCGATGGCCGATGTGGTGTCTCGCGGAATCATCCATGGAACAGGCATTGTGGCAAATCTTCGAGATCGAGAGCCACCTCTTTTTTGCAACGTTGGCTCTGTTCTCTGATTGTCCGGTTGCGCTACGTTAACCCGGCGGGACGGCACAGGGGCCGTCCCCTACAACAACGTAGGGACAAACCCCCGTGGTTGTCCGTCAAAGGTGGCATGCGGTTCATTGTCAGGAATCAGCGGGCTATGATAGACTTGTTTTATGGGCGATTAGCTCAGTGGGAGAGCGCTTCCCTCACACGGAAGAGGCCACTGGTTCGATACCAGTATCGCCCACCATTTCTTCATTCTTCACTGAACGACACAGGTCGAGTTTGAGGTCTTTCCCCACCCGCTCAGCAGTGAACCCGCCAGGGGCATGGACGTTTATCTTGTGGTTGAGCCTGCTGACGGCTTGTGGACCCACGCCGGTACCGAGTCTCGACCCCATGCTCCCTCCTTCGGCGAGTGATCTCGAACTGTTGGGCGCGTCGCACCTGTGCGACGCCAAGGAGAGTGTTGTCAAACACTGGCAGGGCTTCCGCTATGAACAGGTGCCCTGGGGCTCAGGAGAACAACTGCAACGTTCGGCGCAAAGCGGGCAGCCCGACCACGACCGGTTTTACTTTTTCAATGATGAGCAGCGCCTGGTCGGGGCCGTATTTCGTTACAACAAAGGGCTCTCCTTAAAAGCGTATCCCGTGCTACGGCAAACCTTATCCGAACTCCTCCCGTCGTCCACGTTTTATATCGATCCTACGCAACTCCTTTCCCGGGAGAGCGCGCGTTCCGCGGTCCTGTACCGGACCGGAGATTACACCAGCACGACCCAATACCTGGTGCTGGAGAGCGAGAAAGATCCGATGTTACTCGTGGCTTCCCTGGCGATCGATCCATACGAGCAACTCCTGTCAAGTTATCATGAAACCTTTCTGCCGGATCTCAACCGAAGTGGTTCCACGACGCCGGGAGAGCCTTCGCCGGAGAGGGACTCAAGCGACGATTTCCTGGGCCTTCAGCAATTCGCACGAGGGGAAGCCGCGTTATTCGGGTCCTGTGGAACCGCGCAACCGGCGATTGCCGTCGACGCCTACAGGCGATCCATTCAACTTGGGCTTAAGGATGAGGCTCGCGTCGCCGAAGCGCACCATCGACTGGGCCTGGCGTTTCTTGATCAAGGCCAACTGGCCGACGCGCAACTTGAACTGGAACAAGCCCTCTCGCTACGCCCCAATGCTCCGGCGATCATCAGCAATCTCGGCCGAGTCCTGGCCGAGCAACAACAGCGGGACCGTGCCATTGCACTCTTTCAACGGGCACTCATCCTGCGCCCGAACTTTGCCGAAGCCCGGTTTTATTTGGCAAACAGCCTCGAACAGACCGACACCCGGCGCGCGATTGAAGAATACGAGACCTATCTGGCCCTGGTCGAAGGCATCCCCAGGGAAGCCAAACGAATCCGGTTCGTCCTGGAACGCGTGAAACGCCTCAAAGGTGAATAAGCGCCGTGAAGTTCTACGCCGTGCGTAAGGGACGCCAGCCCGGGGTCTATACCACTTGGCCCTCGTGTGAAGAGCAGGTCAAGGGATTTCCCGGAGCCATTTACAAAGCCTTTCCAACGAAAGCTCAAGCCTTGTCGTTTATGGGAGAATCCTATGCCGATGCGACGACCGGCCTTCCACCGACCGGGACCCTTCCGACAAACGATGCCATACACGTTTGGGTCGACGGATCATGTTTGCCGAACAGCAATGGCCGTCTGAACTTCGGCTGGGCTTACGTCATCCTTGACGGAGAACGGGAACTCCACCGGGCGAGTGGGAACGACGTGCCCGTTGAGGCGCGCCGGCATCGTAACGTGGCCGGAGAAATCCAGGCCGTCTTACAGGCATTGGAATGGTGCCGGGCTCGCGGCATTCGAGCCGCTGAGATCCATTTCGACTATCAGGGGTTGGCCAGTTGGGTGGAGGGTACGTGGAAAACCCGGACGTCCTTTACTCAAGCATACACGGAACGGGTCCGGGCCCTGGGCATGAGCCTGACGTGGCACAAGGTGCAAGCTCATTCCGGCGACGTGTATAACGAGCTGGTGGATCGACTGGCAAGAGAAGCCGCCCGGTCCGCACCGGGGGGCTCAAGGGACCTCTGATTTGTTGTGATAGCGGGATGCAGGGCAAGGCGTCCCGGAGCGAAACCCGAAGCTTATCAAACGAGATAGGTGAGGGTTGAGCGAGGACACAACGCAGCCCTGCGCCCGATAGTGCAGCAAATCAGAGGTTCCTAAAGTTTGCCTTCGCCTTTGAGATATTTGCGGAACCGGTCCATGAGTTCTTCGCCAAGTACACCGACTTCGGGTTTTTCTTTGGTCATGAAGTCGCGGATTTCTTCAAGGCGCTGCTCGGCTTGGCTGTTCCCTTTCAAGCGTTTGACTTTCACCAACGCGTCGTCGAAGGCGTCAAACGTCAATTCCTGGTACCCGAAACTTCTGATCCGCTTGACGGCTTTCATCATGGCTTCGTTCCGGAACGTGGTCAGGTGTTCGGAATCGATTTCCCGCAACCCGAGCTTTCTGGCCCGCCGCTCCGCGGCCTTGCGAATCCCGCTACGCACAAAATCCGGCGACGTGAGCAACCGTTTCCAGGCTTCGTCAGTCCATGCCACGGTTTCCTGCGGCGCCTCCCAGATCTTGAACAACGTGGGTTCATCAATCGTAGCCAGGCCGGCTTCCCGCGCCAGGTCTTCCGCGTCCCGCTTCAGCATATCCGTGACGAATTCCAAGGCAATGGGCGGAGAATCCTTCACTTTTTCCCGGAGCATCGCCTGCGCCCCTTCGGTCCATTCCACCGGCGCCATCCGGGCCTCGGCCTGTTCCCCCATGGCTTCGACTTTTTCGAACAGTTCCACGTTGACTTCCAAGTGTCCCCGTTCCCGCGCCACCTCTTCGGTAATTTGTTTGATCATGGCCCGCATGAACTCGGGGACGCTTTCCAACCGCTTGCTCGCTTCCGCGGTCCAGGGTAATTTGCCTTGGGCCATCTGATCGGCGGCTTCGGCCATTCCCGCTTCTCCGCCCATGCTCCCCATCATCTGCCGCTTGAACCGGTCCAACATTTCCCCGGTGATCTCGTTTTCCCCCAACTCGCGGGCTTTCTTTTCCGCCAGGCGTCTGACCATGCCGCGTAAAAAAACCGGGGCGCGCTCGAGCCGCGCGAGGGCTTCAGGGGTCCAGGCCGGAGCCGTCAACGTCGGGTCAGGATTGCTCATACGACGGCCTTTCTTCGTTGAGTAATTCCTTGACCTCTTTACCCGCCTTAAAGAACGGCATGCGTTTTTCAGGCACGGATACGGTCTCTCCGGTTTTCGGGTTTCGCCCGTCCTTGGTGCGCCTGACGCGCAACCGGAAACTGCCAAACCCGCGAATCTCCGTTTTCTCACCTCGCTTCAAGGCGTCACGGATGGAGTCGAAAATACCATTCACCACCTTTTCCGCGTCACGGCGGCTGAGCGTTTTGGCTTTTTCCACCACTTTCTCAATCAGGTGTGCCTTGGTCATGACTCCTCTCCTTGATGACTGATTCGGCGCCATTTGCGCTCACCGGGCTTACCCCCCCCTCACCCTAACCCTCTCCCACCAGGGGAGAGGGAGAAAAGAGGGGAGAGGAGAGATTTTCTACAGCGCCATGAAATACATGAGGTTTATTCCCGTTTGAAGCGGCAACGCGGGCGTGTCGCCGAACAGGGACCCCACCAGCCAATCACGGAATGAAAATTCCGGTGTCGTCTCGATCACTGCCGGAGAGCCTTTTATCCCGGTCATTCTCGCCGCCAGTTTGACGGCGTCTTTCAGGTCTCCCAGATCATCGACGAGAAGCACGTCTTTGGCCTGTTGCCCGGTCAACACCCGTCCATCGGCCAAGACTTCAACGTCGGCGACGTCCAGCGCGCGCCCTTCGGCCACGGCCTCGATAAACTGACGATGAGCATCGTCCATGACCGATTGCAACAGCTTCCGATCCTCTTCACCCATCATGCGAAACGGAGACCCCACGTCCTTATACCGTCCGCTCTTGATGACAAAATTTTTGACGCCGATTTTGTCCATGAGCTCTTCAAAATTGGCCAATTGCATAATCACGCCGATACTGCCCGTGAGGGTTCCGGGATTGGCCAGGATACGGTCGGAGGCGACTGCGATATAATACCCGCCGGACGCCGCCACCGTTCCCATGGAGGCCACAACCGTTTTTTGTTTTTCCGCCCGCACCCGTTTGACCGCATTATAAATCTCTTGAGAAGCCGCAACCCCGCCGCCCGGAGAATCGATCCGAATGACAATGGCCTTGACGAGCGGATCATGGCCATACGATTCCAACTCATCCACGGTGGATCGCGAATCCAGAATAGGGCCTTCGATCCTGACGAGCGCGATGCGCTCCTTGCCGACTGTGGCGAGTTCCGGGAACAACGCATTCCCCGCCACGGCTAACGTCCCGGCAACGACAACGATCCAGAGGACCCGTCGCCACTTGGAAGGAGATGTTCTTGAAGGTCCGTCGCTCATACCTCAGCGTCAATCCTCTACGTCGTTTCCGTCGAGGGCGGGACGTCCTGCTCTTGATCAGGGTCAGGGCGAACACGCAGGTTCGCCCCTACGTCGGGTTCCGGGTCGATGTTGCACTGGTCGCTCGCCGCTTCGGTTGCCTGGCTTCCCGGTTCCTGCGGACAGTCTTTCACGCTCAATGCAATTTTCCGTTCTTCACAATCGACTTTGACGATCTTCGCGGTCACGTTTCGGCCTATGGCAAAGTTCTCCTCCAGCTTATTCGCCCCGTCCGGCCCGACTTCACTGACGTGGATCAACCCCTCCACGTCCCCATCCAGTTCGACGAACACGCCGAAATCCGCGATCTTGGAAACCGTCCCGTTCGCGACGCTGCCCACCTGATACCGCGCCGGGATATCCGCTTCCCACGGGTCTGCCGTGAGATGCTTGTAGCCCAGCGACAACCGCTCTTTTTCTTTGTCGATGCGCAAAATGACCGCGGACACCCGTTGTCCTTTCTTGAACAATTCCGAAGGATGCTTGACGTGTCTGGTCCACGACATGTCCGAAATATGAATCAGGCCGTCGATGCCTTCGTCCAATCCCACGAAGGCCCCGAAGTCCGTGACGCTCTTGACTTTCCCCTCGATTTGCGTGCCCACCGGGTAGCGGGCTTGAATGACGTCCCACGGATTCGGTGCAGTCTGTTTCATCCCGAGTGAAATCTTGCGACCTTGCTGGTCCACGTGCAGCACTTGCGCGTCGATGGCGTCTCCCACCGCAACCACCCGTGACGGATGGCGCACTTCATGCGTCCAGGACATTTCCGAGACGTGGACGAGCCCCTCGACACCCGGCTCCAGTTCCACGAATGCGCCATAATCGGTCAGGCTGACGACCTTGCCGCTCACCCGCGACCCCTCGGGGTATTTGGAGGCGATGTTCATCCAGGGATCGGCGGTCTTCTGCTTGAGCCCCAAGGATATGCGTCCGGACTCGCGGTCGTACTTGAGCACGAGCACTTCCAACCTGTCCCCAACGGCAAACATATCGGAGGGATGACCGACCCGTCCCCAGGAAATGTCGGTGATGTGCAGCAGGCCGTCGATGCCGCCCAAATCCAGAAACGCGCCGTAATCGGTGATATTTTTCACGGTGCCTTCCAGTAACTGCCCCTCGGCGAGGGTCGAGAGCGTGGTTTGTCGCCGCTTGTCCCGCGTTTCTTCCAGGAGGGCCCTGCGGGAAATCACCACGTTGCCGCGGCGATGATTAATTTTGATGATTTTAAACGGGAAGGTCTTACCGACCAGGCCATCCAGGTCGCGAACGGGCGTCAGGTCGATTTGCGAACCGGGTAAAAAGGCCTTCACCCCGATATCCACCATCATGCCGCCTTTGATGCGCGAGACCACTTTCCCTTGGACTTCCCGCTCCTCCTGATGCGCGACTTCCAGCTCATCCCAGATTTTCATCTTGTCGGCTTTTTCCTTGGAGAGGAGCAAATTCCCTTCCGCGTCTTCACGCTGCTCAATGTACACCTGGATGCGGTCACCAACGGTCAACGTGTTCAGTTCGTCAGGCATAAACTGGTTCGTCGAAATGATGCCTTCGGATTTATACCCGATGTCCACGATCACCCGGTCTTTTTGAATAACCACGACCCGGCCTTCCGTAATCGTGCCTTCTTCGCAATTTTTGAAGCTTTCTTCATACAGGGCTTCCAGTGCCCCGCGGTCCATTTCTTCAGCGACTTCCATGCTCATCGATGATTCCTCATTCCTCGGGCGGACACGGGGGTCCGCCCCTACACAATCGCCTTTCGGCAACCGTTGTTGCGGGGATCGAGCCGGAACCGACGTGGAGGCTCAATCTCTCTGGTTCATGTTGTCGGTACTGCCGAATGATCCACGCCGCGCAATTCGGCAATCCGCGCCATTACTGTCTGACTGATCCGTTGGTACAGTTCCTTTCCCTGGTATTGCCGGCATTCCTCTTGAAAATCCATGGTTTCGCCGAACGACACTTCCACCGGATGCCGGGTCAGTCGGGACGCCCCGGTCGGAAGCACCTGATACGTGCCCCTGAGATAGACAGGCACGACGGGACACCGGGCTTCGGCCACGAGCACCCCGATGCCCGGTTTGCCGGGCTGCAGCGTGCCGTCCAACGTTCGCGTCCCCTCCGGAAAAATGACCACGGCCTTGCCCGCCTTGAGCAACTCCACCGCTGTACGGAACGCTTGTCGGTCCAGTCGCTCGGTCTTCAACGGAATCCATCCCAGCCACCGAAGGATTGGCCCCACCAAGGGCCAGGAAAATAAATTGGCCCGTCCCAGGTAAAAGAGGCGACGCCGGACCCCGCAACCCAACAACGGAATATCCGCGTAACTCGCGTGATTCGCCGCCAACAATACCCCGCCCGCAGCCGGGACGTGTTCCACGCCCCGCGTCCGATAGTGCAGGAACACGCGGCCGGCCACGCGAGTGAGAATCCACAGGACTCCATAGACCACGCTACTCACCCGGAATCCACGCCAGCATACGTTCCACCACCTGCTCAACCGTCAAGAACGAGGAATCGATCACGACCGCGTCACTGGCCGGCTTCAACGGCGCGGTTACTCGCGAGAGATCGTTGGCGTCCCGTTCCTCAATGGCCCGCCGGGTATCCGGCTGTGTTTCGGGATGACCGTCGCGCACCGTCTCCCGGTGCCGGCGAGTCGTCCGTGTCTCGATGTCCGCCTCGAGAAAAAATTTCACGTCCGCTTCGGGAAACACCCGGGTTCCCATGTCCCGGCCTTCAGCCACGATTCCGCCCTTACGGTTAAACCGTGCCTGAATCGGTAACAACCGGTCGCGCACGTACGGTAGCGCCGCCACGGTCGACGCCAACCGGCTGATCTCGGGTGAACGCAATTGTCCGGTGATTTCCTCGTTGTCGATAAACGTTCGCGTCACCCCCTCGTCGAGAGACACGTGAAAATCCATTGAGGACAACAGCGCCTCCATGGCCTCGACGTCGGCGCAATCTATCCCTGCTCGCCGGACCACCCAGGCAACCGTGCGGTAAAGGGCGCCCGTGTCCAGATAGGCGTACCCCAAACGCGCAGCCAACGCCCGCGCCGTCGTACTCTTCCCCGCCCCGGCAGGGCCATCAATCGTGATGAGGAAGCCTCGCCTTTGGGCAGATGTCTCCACGGTCCCCGGAAAAAGGCATTAGGAACCTCTGATTTACTGCACTATCGGGCGCAGGGCTGCGTTGTGTCCTCGCTCAACCCTCACCTATCTCTCTGATAAGCCTCGGGTTTCGCTGCAGGACGCCTTGCCCTGCATCCCGCTATCACAATAACTCAGAGGTTCCATTATTATAGAATTCAATGTGAAATTGTCAATAATTCCAACAGGTTGTCATGAAAATCCGGGAAGGAGGTCGCAATGCAGCCGGTATCGAGAATGGTCGTTGGCGCGTCACCGGTCAACGCGGCGATGGCCAAGGCCATGGCGACGCGATGGTCGCCATGGCTCATGCAAGTCCCGCCTTTGATGGAGGCACCCCCCTCAAGAATGAATCCGTCCGGGGTTTCCTGAATGGGGACGTTGAGCGTGGTGAGTTCCGCGGCCATGGTCCGGATCCGGTCGGTTTCCTTGACGCGCAACTCTTCGGCACCCGTCACCACGGTCCGGCCTTGGGCCAGTGCCGCGGCCACGCAAAAAATGGGAAATTCGTCGATCATTTTGGGGACGCGTGCGGCTTCGATGGTCACCCCGCGTAGCGGGGCCGTGCGGGCCACCAGATCCCCCACCGGCTCACCGGCCTCTTCCCTGGGATTGACGATCCTGATATCAGCGCCCATTTCGCCGAGAATATCCAAGATCCCCGTCCTGGCCGGATTGAGGCCAACGTTGTCGATCCGGACCTCGGAATCGGGAACCAGGGTCGCACCTACGAGAAAGAAGGCAGCCGCGGACAGGTCACCGGGAACCGACAGATCCTTGGCCGCATAGGTGGGGCGTCCCTTCAGGACGACGCGACACCCATCGATTTCGAGCGGAATTCCCAGATACCTGAACATCCGCTCGGTATGGTCCCGCGATTGCAAGGGCTCGGAGAACCGGGTCTCTCCCTCGGCGAACAGGCCCGCAAAGAGGACCGCCGACTTGATCTGCGCACTCGAGACCGGCGATTGATATTCAATGCCCCGTAAGGCTCCTCCCTGGATGGCCAGCGGCGCCAATTCTCCACCTTTCCTGCCTTGAATGGCCGCGCCCATCATGCGCAGGGGGTTGACGATCCGGCCCATGGGGCGGCGGCGTAGCGAGTCGTCACCCGTCAGGATTGAAAAAAACGGTTGGCCGGCCAGCACGCCCGCCAGCAGGCGAAGGCCCGTCCCGGCATTGCCGCAATCCAACGGCTGCACGGGCTCGGTCAATCCACCCAAGCCTTTACCCCAGACTCGAACCGTGTCCGTTTCGACTTCGACGTTGATGCCCAACATCTGCAAGGCATGGAGGGTATTCAGGCAATCTTCTCCTCGACAATAGCCTGTAATCGTGGCGGAGCCTTCGGCCAAGGCGCTGGCGAGCAAGGCCCGATGGGTGATGGATTTGTCACCGGGCACTTGAAGCGTCCCGCGCAAGGGTCCTTGCGGCGTAATCGTGAGCGTACTCATTTCAGCCGCTGCCGCGCTTCCCGCGCCTTGGCGATTTCGCGCTCCAAGCCCGGGCCGTCCTTGGCTTGGATCAACGCCTTGAAGCGTTGTAAGTGTTTTTCCATGGCTTCGATCATCGTGAGAAGATTATCGGCGTTCCACAGAAAAATATCGCGCCACATTTCCGGAGACGCGGCCGCAATTCGGGTCGTATCCCGCAAGCCGCCGCCGGCATAGTCCGGTAAATCCGCCTCGTCCCGTTCCTGAAGATCCGTCAAGGCGTTCATGAGTGCGAAGGCTGCCACGTGGGGCAGGTGGCTGACCGCTCCCAGGATCCAATCGTGCACAAACGGGTCGATCGACCGGACAATGCTTCCCATGGTTTCCCAGACGTGCTGCACCATGCGGAGGGCCTGGGGATCGGTGTTCGCCGTCGGCGTGACCAGACACAGGGCATTGCCAAACAAATCGACGGACCCTTCCCCGACCCCGGACGATTCCTTCCCGGCGATGGGATGCGCACCCACGAAATGCACGCCGGCCGGAACCAGTGCTTCCACCTGTTCCACCAGGGGGCCCTTGACGCTTCCCACGTCGCTGACGATCGTTCCGGGATCCAGGAGGTGTCCCCATTCCTTGAGGTGCCCGGCGTAACTTTCCACGTGCGTGGCGAGAATGACCAACTCCGTCCCCGGAATCGCTGCCTTGGGATCACGCTCATATGCATCAATGGCCCCGACTTGCACGGCCAATTCCAGATTGGCCAGAGTCCGGCCCACGCCGACGACGCGATCGGCCAGCCCCTCACGCTTCAGGATCATCCCCATGGAGCCGCCGATCAAACCGACTCCGACAATCGTGACTTGTTTGAAATGGACGGTCATAGGCATCCGCGTGCAGTGATTCCCTTCGCTTCCGTTCGTTCTGAGCGTAGCGACAGCGAAGTCGAAGAACGCTCAGGACAGGCATGAACGACGTTCGTCTTCCTATCCGTCATTCCCGCGAACGCGGGAATCCAGGGTCGTTCTCTTCACAGACGTAGGGGCGACCGGCCGGTCGCCCGCCCGCCCCTACCAGAGAAACCCTCTATCTCCCCTACCCCTCCTTACAAAGGAGGGGAAACGGCGGGTTACAATTCTCGTCCCACGGCGTGCGCGAGAACCTTCAGTTCGTCCATCAATTCCTTGAACCGGCTGGGTTTGAGCGATTCCTCGCCATCGCAGAGGGCGCATTCCGGATTCGAATGGACCTCGATCAGAAGCCCGTCGGCACCCGCCGCAAGGGCGGCCTTGGCCATGGGAGCCACGAGGTCCCATTTGCCCGTCGCATGACTGGGATCGACGATCACCGGCAAGTGCGAGAGTTTTTTCAACGTCGGCACCGCAGCCAGATCCAACGTATTCCGATACTGGGTTTCAAATGTGCGGATGCCGCGTTCACACAACATCACGTTGCGATTGCCGCGGGAGATGATGTATTCGGCCGACAATAAAAATTCCTTGATCGTGGCGGACAGCCCTCGTTTCAAGAGAACCGGCTTGTCATAGGCCCCGACTTCCTTGAGCAATTCGAAGTTCTGCATGTTCCGGGCCCCGACCTGAATCACGTCGGCTTTTTCCAGAAATACGTCCGTGTCACGAGGGTCCAGAATTTCGCTGACCACGGGCATCCCCGTTTGCTTCTTGGCTTCAACCAGGAAATCGAGCCCTTCCCGGCCAAGACCTTGAAACGAATAAGGAGAGGTGCGTGGTTTATACGCACCGCCCCGCAGGATCGCGCTCCCGGCGGCTTTGACGTCATGCGCAATCCCGACGGTCACTTCCAATTTCTCAACGGCACAAGGGCCGGCCATCACCACCAACCGGTTGCCGCCCACCGTGACCCGGTCCACCGCGATCGTCGTGTCCTGGGGTTGAAACTCCCGGCCCACCAGTTTCCACGGCGTCAAAATGGGCGTCACGCTTTCCACGCCGGGGAACACCGTGAGCGGTTGGTTGCCCAACAGACGCTCGTCGCCGATCACCCCGATGATGGTGCGCTCCTCACCGCGTGACATTTGCGATTTCAGGCCCAGTTCCCGGAGTCGATCCGTCACGTGATCAATGTCCTCTTCCGTGGCAGTCGGCTTGAATACGATAATCATCGGGAATCCTTATCCATCGGCAGTGATTCCAGCACGCGACCCAAGGCCGTCAGAAATCGACGGTTTTCCTCCGGCCGTCCGATCGTGACGCGAAGCATCGAACCGACAATGTGACGAACGATGACTCCTTCTTGAAGAAGCCGGTCGAACACGGCACGGCCGTCGCGGCGCGTATCGAAATAGAGAAAGTTGGCCTGGCTGGGAAGGGGCGCCAATCCCAATGCGCGAAGCCCGTTGTCCACCGATGCCATTTCCGTTTCATTGAGCGCGCGGCTCGCGGCCACGTGTCGTTCGTCTCCCAACGCGGCTCGCGCCGCGAATTGCGCCAGGGTATTGGCGTTGAAGGGGTTACGCACGCGATGCAGATACCCGGCGATCTCCGGCGTCGTGAGTCCGTATCCGATCCGCAATCCCGCCAGCCCGTAAATCTTGGAAAACGTCCTCAACACCACCACCGCCCGGTTTTGTCGAACGTATTCGAGAGCGTCGGGATACTGCGGGTCACGGACGTATTCATAATAAGCTTCGTCGAACACCACGATCACGTGATCCGGAACCGCGGCCATGAACTCCCGGACTTCATCGCGGGTTACCATGGTGCCCGTGGGGTTGTTGGGATTGCAGACGAACACCACCCGCGTTAGATCGGTCACGGCCCGCGCCATGGCCGGAAGATCGTAACGCCAGTCGTTCAAGGGCACCTCTACGCAGACCCCGTGCCCGCCGGTCACGGCGAGCCGATACATGACGAAGGTGTGATCCGCCATCACGGCTTCCTCTCCGGGGGACATGAACGTCTTGACCAGCAGGCTGATGATTTCATCGGACCCGTTGCCCACGACGACCTGATCGCCGGATACCTTCCACCTGTCGGCCAGCGCGCGGGTCAGATGATGCGCACCGCCGTCCGGATAGAGATGCAGGGTTTCTTTTCCCTCATCCAATGCCGCAATCGCATTGGGGGAGGAGCCGAGAGGATTTTCATTGGACGCGAGCTTCACGGCTCCCCCGATTCCCAATTCCCGATCCAACTCATCAAGGGGCTTCCCCGGTGAATACGGAACAAGCTTGGCTATGTCGGGATGTATTCGGATGGGCATTCGACCTTCTCTCCTCTGTCATTCCCGACCGAAAGAGCTGGATCCTCGATCGGGTCGGGGACGACAGCAAGGAGATCCTTCTCTTCGTTCAGGATGACAAATATGGCGTGGTCAGCCTCTTATTCTGTCAACGCCTGTCCTGAGCTTGTCGAAGGGAATGACTGAACATCGACTCTTCTCAGGAATGGGCGGGATACGAACCGAGCACTTTCATGAATAAACACCGGCCTTTCAGTTCCTCGATGGTCCGGCGGATCCGGTCTTCTTGCATGTGTCCTTCGAAATCGACAAAAAAGATATATTCCCAGGCCTTGCGACGCGAGGGTCGTGACTCGATTTTGGTCATGCTGATGCCGTTGGAGGCAAAGGGCCGCAGCAGGTCATAAAGCGCACCGGCCTTGTCCTTCACCGACAGCATGACGGACGTCTTGTCCTTTCCCGTGGGCTCGGCGCCATGCCTGCACAACACCAGGAATCTTGTATAGTTGTTGATGTTATCCTCGATTCTTGATTTCAACACGTGCAAACCATACATGTTGGCCGCCAGTTCGGAAGCAATGGCCGCGGCGCGAGGCTCCTCCCGGCACCGTTCGGCCGCGCGCGAGGTACTCGGGGCTTCGACCAGCGGCACCTTGTCCATGTTGGTTTTCAACCAATTCCGGCACTGCGCCAGGGCATGCGAATGGGAATAAATCTTTTCGATATCCTCGATTCGTTCGCTCTTCGACATGAGATGATGCGAAATTTCCAGCATGATTTCCCCGTAGATCATCAGGTTGGAGTCGATAAACATGTCGAGGGTATGATTCACCACGCCTTCGGTCGAGTTTTCAATCGGCACGACCCCATAGATCGCGCGGTCGCGTTCCACGGCGTCAAACACTTCCTGGATCCCGTTGACCGGCACGTATTGGGCGGACTCGCCGAATTTCCCCAAGGCCGCCAAATGCGTAAACGTGGCCGAGGGGCCCAGGTACGCCACGGTCTGCGCGCCTTCCAACGACAACGAGGCGGACATGATTTCCCGGTACACCGGGCGAATCGCCTCGTTGGGAAAGGGACCGGTGTTCTGACGCACCAGCCGTTCCACCACGAAGGCCTCCCGTCCCGCAGTGTGCAGCAGGCCCTCCGGGTTCGCCTGCCGCTTCGCCTTGCCGATCGTGATGACGTGACCGGAGCGCTCGTTGAGCAGCCGGATGATTTCATCGTCCAGCCGGTCGATTTCCTTGCGGGCTGCGTCTATTTTTTGTTGTTCCGACATACCGTGACCTGCGCTATCCTGACGTACGATTGAGCATACGCAGACGCACCCGTCTTTGCAAGAAATCGGCGACGCGAGAGAACCCGACCACAAAGCAGACGTCGGAAAATGTGGCGAAGGCCTGCCGTAAATTCGAAACCGGAAATGGCCGGGAAAAAAGAATGCTCTCCCTTGACAGGGTGACTTCTAAAAGTCTCCGGTGTAAAAATACATGCCGGTTGATTCAGAGTGCGTAAAGGTATTATAAATCGGGGCAGAAACAATTCTATACGGTAATGGCGAAACTGAAGTCAGGCGGTGGGTTGTTCTTTCCGTGGCGCAGTGACGATATCCGTGCACGGGGCCGTGCGCCTCAGCCGCGATTCCTCAGCATTTCTCGAAGCACCTTCAGCATCATCACCGGACTTCTTCTTGCTGCCTGCATGGCCCTCGGCATAAAACCGGAACCGGCGCGCGCGCAGAATACGGCCACCTATACCATAACGTTCGAGGGCAACTGGAATGCGCAAAGTACGCCGCCTGGGGCTCCAGGCGGCGCACATTTCACGACGTTGATAGGCGCCGCGCACAACAACGATGAGACTTTCTGGGCAGCGGGCAGCCTGGCCACCGCTGGCGTGGAGAATGTAGCGGAAATCGGCTCCACGACAAGATTTAATAGTGAACTTGTAGCAGCAAGAGAACGCAACAACGTCAAAACGATTATACGTTTCAGCGTGTCCGGAGGCGGTGAGGCTACAAAGACGACAACCGTTGAATTCAGCAAGGATTATCCTCTCTTTACCATTTTATCCATGCTCGGCCCCTCCCCGGACTGGTTCGTGGGCCTCTCGGGTTTTTCTCTCCTGGACGGAAACGGGAACTGGTACTCTTCTCGCACCGTGGACTTGTTTGCTTACGACGCCGGCACCGAGGAAGGGACTGGTTGGTCGCTGAGCAATCCTGCCAGCAACCCCCATGTCGCAATCAGCAGCCTGAAGGGAAAGGGCAAATTTACAAACGTTCGTGTGGCAAGGATGACCTTCAAACTCATGAATCAGGTGAAACTGTCGGTACGCGGAAGTGGCCCGGTCACCGAGGGTACCAGCGCGAGTTTCACCGTCTCGGCAAATCCCGCGCCGTCGTCGAACCTGACGGTCAACCTGAACGTCTCAGAGAACAGCAACAATGGCAGGGACTTCGTCGCCACAACCCACCAGGGCAGCAAGACCGTCCGGATCGACGCGGGCACGACCTCAACCACCTACAGCGTTGCCACGGTGAACGACAACACCGACGAACCGAACGGCTCGGTGACCGTGACCGTGGCCAGCGGCAACGGCTACACGGTGGTCAGTCCGTCCTCGGCCTCGGTGACGGTGAACGACAACGACTCCACCCAGGTCACGCTCTCCGCAGCCGAGGGAAACATTCCCGAGACCGGCGGCACGAAAACCATCACGGTGACCCTGAACCGGGCGCTGGCAGCGGGCGAGTCGCTGACGGTGCCGTTAACCTTCGGCGGCGCTGCCCGGCGCAACACGGACTACATGCTCGCGGGCACGCCCACGCCGGGTGTGACCTACAACAACCTGAACAGCGGCAGCGCCAATATTGTTTTTGGCTCGGGCGCGCGGATGGCGACCCTCACGCTGTCCGCAAGGGACGATACGATTGACGAGGGTACTGCCGAGACGGTAACGGTAGCCCTCGGAACCCCCACCCACTCGGGTCTCGGCGGTGGGGCCACGTCATCCGGCACCGCGAGTTTCAGCATCACCGACGACGACACCGGGACGGTGGCCGGGGTGATGGTTTCAAAAGGCACGCTCAGCCTGACCGAGGGCGGGACAGCGGACACCTACACAATGGTGCTGACCAAGGCACCGACGACCAGCGTGACGGTAACCGCAACCAGCGAGGATGCGGTGGTGAAGGTACACACAGGTAGCGGCCCGCCGGCGGACAGCGTCACGCTGACCTTTACTGGCGGAACGAGCGGAAACTGGAATCAGGCGCAGACAGTGACAGTCACGCCGCAGCAGGACGCCGACACGACGCAAGATACCGTCTCGATTACCCATACGGTGAGCGGCACCGGCGACTATGCGCGGGTTACGGCGGACTCCGTCACAGTGACGGTCGCCGATGACGATAAGGGTGGCGGGGATGACGGCAGTGGTCCCGACGAGTCTGGGCCAGAGTTTGTGGCGACGCGATTCGCGTTCACGCTGGCGGAGAACCTGGTGGGACCAGCGCCGGTGCGTGACCCCGGGGGCGCCCCCGGGGTGGTACGCGCGGCGGGAACCGGGGTTACCTACACCCTCGCGTCTGGGGGAGACGGCTTGTTCCAGGTCGATGCGGCCACGGGCGCGGTGCATTATGTCGGCCCCGGCGAGGCGACGGGCCGCTACACCCTGACGGTGCAGGCCACCGACTCCCGGGAGCGCGTGGCGGAGACCCAGGTGACCGTCGAGGTGCGTGACGCCGCCACCGTGTCACGGCTGAACCGGGTGCATCGGACGGTGCTGCCCGAGGCCGCGCGGCTGGCCGCGGGAAGCGCATTCGCCGCGGTGAGCGAGCGGCTGGCCGCGACCCGCACGGCAGCCCGGTTGCAGGTGGCCGGATACGAGCTGCAAACCGCTGTAGCGAACCTTGCGGGGACGCTGGCGACCGGCGCGGCCCTGCCCGACCTACCCCAGCTCCTCGCGGGTAGCGAGTTCGTCCTGCCCTTGTCAGCCACCGGCGACGCCGGGGGACTGGCCCCGGTGCTATGGGGCGCGGTGGACTGGACCGCGCTCTCGGGCGGCCGCGTCACCGACTGGGACGGCGGCATGCTCAACGCCCACCTCGGCGCGGATGTCCGGCTCAGCGAGCGCCTGCTGGGAGGCCTCGCGCTGTCGCACGCGCGGGGCACCTTCGACTGGACTGACCAAGGTGGCGAACCATCGGTGACGGGCACCTACCAAAGCCGGATGACGAGCCTGATGCCCTACCTGGGGTGGACGGCGCACGAGCGCCTGACAGGGTGGGCGGCCGCGACGCTTGGTCGCGGCGAGGTACACCTGAACGACGCGACGGTCGGGAAGTACGACAGTGAGGCGACCGCGTGGAGCGCGGGTGCCGGAGCCCGTGGGACGCTGCTGGCGGCCGGGCAGATGGTGCTGGCGCTCAAGGGAGAGGCGTGGATCACGCAGTGGGAGGCCGACGGCGACGGCCCACTGGTGGCCCTGAACGCAGCCGCACAACGCCTGCGCATGGCTCTGGAAGGACAACAGACCTGGACCCTCGTCTCGGGCTCGGTCGTCGTCCCGGTCCTGGAGGTCGGCGTGCGCCACGACGGCGGTGACGGCGAGACCGGTACGGGCCTGGAACTCGGCGGTGGCGTGCGCTGGAGCCATCCGGCCCAAGGGCTGACGATACAGGCGCGCGCCCGCACACTTCTCGGCCGCGGCAGCTACCGGCAGTGGGGCGTGGCCGGCTTGGTGCGCGTCGACCCGGGTGCGGACGGCCGAGGCCTGGCGCTGAGCGTTTCGCCGGCCTTAGGCGTGGCCGCCAGCGGCGTGTCACGGCTATGGAACGAGGGCGTGTCGAGGTCGCCGGCCGCGGCGGCGACGCGCTATGAGCCGAGGCTGGAGGCAGCGCTGGGCTACGGGTTCGCCACACCGGGCACCAGCGGCACCACTACACCCTATGCCGGATTCTCGCTCACCGATACGCGGGCCGTGACTTGGCGCGCGGGCATGCGACTCGCTGCAGGCGCGGGGCTCGACGCGCACCTGGAGACTACCTGGCGTGAGCCCACCGCCGGTGCGCCCGATCACGGCGTCATGCTGGAGGTACGACGACGCTTCTGACCTGGGGCGCTACCTCGTTTGTTCACTTCCCGCAAGCCCCGGCCGGAGTTGAGGTGGAGGGCCGCTCCATGCTCGTCTATGACTTCGACGACCACTCTCTGGCCCTGACGCTGGATGGCCTCGCCCCCTCAGCCGGGGCGGTGGCCCAGGGCCAGCGTTATAGCGGCCCGCCCGGGTTCGCATGGACCGATCTACCGGTCGCGCCAACGGGACCTTTGGTCTGCCGACGGACGGCAACAACCTCGCCGGCACTGACGTGAACCACACGCTGGGGCAGGTGGAGGGCGCGTTCTACGGACCGGAGGCCGGGGAGGCCGCAGGTGTGTTCGAGCGCGGCGGCGTGGCCGGCGCCTTCGGCGCGCTGCGTGAGTAGAGCGGGGCCGAGCTGAGCCGGTGTTTGGCCTCCCAAGAGCGTATCGCCACACCCTCCGGAACAATGCCTGATTTATCATCAAACGGCATTGACATTTTCAAGCATCATCTTGTAGGTCTCTCCCTGTAGAATTTCCTGATACAGCGGTCAGAGACTTTTCCATACTTTTCACGACGTGACGGATCAACCCATACTGGAATTGAGCGGGTTCGATGCCGCGATTTTTGACCTCGACGGGGTCATCACCAGGACCGCGGCGGTTCATGCGGCAGCCTGGAAACACCTGTTTGATGATTATCTCCGGACGCAAGCCGGGCAAACCGGGGAGCCGTTTCAAGCTTTCGACCCCGTCAATGATTATTGCGCCTACGTGGACGGCAAGCCCCGGTACGACGGCGTGACCAGTTTTCTGGCTTCCCGCGGCATCACGCTGCCCCATGGAGACCCCTCGGACCCGCCTGAGCGTGAAACCGTTTGCGGGCTGGGGAATCGCAAGAACGTCCAGTTTCTGAAGACCCTCCACGAAAACGGGGTGGAGGTCTTTCCCTCGACGGTCGCGCTCATGCGGCTGCTCAAATCTCTGGGCAAAAAAACCGCGATCGTCACGGCCAGTGAAAACGGCCGGGTCATCGTGCAAGCCGCGGGTGTGACGGACCTGTTCGAGGTGATGGTGGACGGCCGGGATGCCCGTGCCTTGAGCCTGCGCGGGAAACCGCACCCCGACACCTTCTTGAGAGCTGCCGAATGTTTGGAGGTCCTGCCTCAACGAGCCGTGGTGTGTGAAGACGCGTTGGCCGGGGTGGAAGCCGGACGGGCCGGATGCTTCGGCCTGGTCGTGGGCCTTGATCGCGTCGGCCAGGCTGACGCCTTGTCTGCTCACGGCGGAGACGTGGTCGTCCCGGATTTGGAGGAACTCGTGGTCCGGGACGAAGCCGGGATCACCTGGCGTAGCGCCACGGCCCTGCCGTCCGCACTCGATCGATTCGAAGACGTACTGGCGCGATTGGGGCAACAACCGGTGGTGGTGTTTCTGGATTACGACGGCACCCTGACGCCGATTGTGGACAGGCCCGAACTGGCCGTGTTGACTCAGGACGTGCGGGACGTCCTGGACGCATTGAGTCGTCAATGTCCGGTGGGGATCATCAGTGGCCGGGACCGCAAGGACGTCACGGATCTCGTCAACTTGAACTCGCTGATCTACGCCGGCAGCCATGGATTCGACATTGCCGGGCCGGAACACTTCGCCCTGTCCCATGAAGTCGGAACGCAGTTTTCCAAGGCCCTCGATCACGCGGAGGCCATGCTGCGGCCTCTCCTCGAACCCGTTGCCGGCACCCTGATCGAGCGAAAAAAATTCTCCATCGCGGTGCATTATCGCCTGGTCGATCCCGGTGAGGTCTCCAAGGTCGAAGAGGCCGTCACCCGGGTCATGGCCGAGTCTCCCGATCTCCGGCGCTCGGCAGGCAAGATGGTCTTTGAAATGCAACCGCAGCTCGACTGGGATAAAGGGAAAGCCCTGTTGTGGTTGCTGGAGGGTCTGAAATGGAAGGAGCGCCAATACCAGCCCGTGTACATCGGCGACGATCTCACGGACGAACACGCGTTTCGTGAGTTGGTCGAGCGCGGCGTGGGGATCGTGGTGGAGCACGGCTCGCGCTTTTCGTCTGCGTCTTTTTCATTGCAAGACCCCCATGAGGTGAAAGAATTTCTCATGCGATTGAGTCGTCACCTGGAAGGCCGCACGCCATGAGCGACTGGGCATTGATCTACGACGGGTTCGACCCCGCGAAGGAACGCCTGCGCGAAGCCCTGTGTACGCTGGGCAACGGGTATTTTGCCACCCGCGGGGCGGCTCCCGAAGCCAACGCCGATGCCACGCACTACCCGGGAACCTACCTGGCCGGCGGATACAACCGGTTGCAGACCGAAATCGAAGGCCGGACGATCGAGAATGAAGACCTCGTGAACCTGCCGAATTGGTTGATCCTCACCTTTCGCCACCCCGGAGATGAGTGGTTCAACATCCAGGCCGTTGACCTGCTCTCGTACCAACAAACCCTGGACTTGAAGACCGGGGTCCTGCATCGTTCGTATCAATTTCAGGATCGCGAAGGGCGAAAGACCACGGTCAACAGCCGCCGTTTCGTCCATTTGAATGATCCGCATCTCGCCGGGGTGGAGGTCGTAATCACCCCTGACAATTGGTCCGGCCCGTTGGAGATTCATACCGGCCTCGACGGCCGGGTCCGCAACACCGGCGTGCCGCGCTACGCGGCCCTGAACAACCTTCACTTATCTCCCCTGGAAGCCTTTGCTTTCGAGCACGACGGGATCTTTCTATGTACGGAAACGACTCAATCGAAAATCCGCATCGCCCAGGCCGCACGCACCGGGTTTTTCCCGGATGCGGCCTGGCCAGACCTGCCCAGGACCCCGGTGCAGCAACGGGACTACATCGGCCAGGAATGTATGATTCCCATGACGGAAGGACAGTCATTGACCATTGAAAAAATCACGTCGTTGTATACCTCGCGCGATCACGGCATTTCGGAATGCGGAGAAGAAGCTCGCGATGCCCTCGTGCACACCGGACGGTTCGAGGACCTGCTCCGGTCGCACACCCAGCACTGGGATCAGGTTTGGCAGCAGTGTGACTTGGGCCTCCAGGGCGGCGAAGGCTCACAACTCACGCTACGGTTGCACCTCTTCCACCTGCTGCAAACGGTTTCGTCGCATACGGTCGAGTTGGACGCGGGCGTTCCCGCACGGGGATGGCACGGCGAGGCGTATCGGGGCCACATTTTCTGGGATGAACTGTACATTTTCCCGGTGTTGACACTGCGATTCCCGGCCCTGACGAAGGCGCTGTTGATGTACCGGCACAGGCGCCTCGAACAGGCCAGGCGGAACGCCGCAACAGCCGGGTTCAGCGGGGCGCTGTATCCCTGGCAAAGCGGCAGCAACGGCCGTGAAGAAAGCCAAGTCCTGCACCTGAACCCCAAATCCGGCCGATGGATCCCGGATAACAGTCTGCTTCAACGGCACGTGAACGCGGCCATCGCCTACAACGTCTGGCAGTACGCCGAAACCACCGACGACTGGGAATTTCTTTCAGGCGCCGGCGCGGAAATGTTCCTGGAGATCGCCAGGTTTTGGGTAAGCGTCACATCATACAATTCCGACAAGGAACGTTATGAGATTTTACGGGTGATGGGACCCGATGAATACCACGATGAGTATCCGGACGCCGAAACCCCGGGTCTGAACAATAACGCCTATACCAACGTCATGGTGGTCTGGATCCTGTGCCGGGCACTGGAACTTCTGGACCGGCTCGAGCAATCAAGTCGAAACGAGGTGCGGGATCTCCTGCACGTCAGCCCAACCGAGGTCGCCTTGTGGGAAGACATCAGCCGGAAGATGTTCGTGCCGTTTCACGACGAGGGGATCATCAGCCAATTCGAAGGGTATGGGGCATTGGCGGAATTTGATTGGGAAGGCTACCGGCAACGATACGGGGACATTCACCGGCTGGACCGCATCCTCGAAGCCGAAGGGGATACCACGAACCGTTACAAACTCTCGAAACAGGCCGACGTGCTGATGCTCTTTTATTTGTTTTCCAAGGAGGAACTGCAATCCCTTTTCGACCGGTTGGGCTATCCCCTCGAAACCGCCACCATTTCCCGGAACGTCGAGTATTACTCGGCGCGAACGGCGCACGGGTCTTCACTCAGCCGGGTGGTGCATGCTTGGGCCATGACGAGGTCAGACCCTGAAGCTTCCTGGGAACTGTTCAAGGATGCGTTGGGCGTGGACGTGTCTGACCTGCAAGCAGGCACCACCGCGGAAGGCATCCACACGGGAGCCATGGCCGGGACAGTGGACCTGATTCAGCGCGCCTATACGGGATGGGAAGCCAAGAACGGCACGCTCTGTTTCAATCCCTGCCTTCCTTCGGCAGTGGAAGCCCTTCACCTCCGGCTGAAGTATCGTGGACACTCCCTGGACATGACCGTCACGCGGGACGGACTGCAACTCGCCTCACGTCCGGGTCGTGCAGCCCCGATTCCGGTTTCCATCAAGAACGAATCCCACGTCCTCACACCCGGACACACTATCAAGACGAACCTGTAAACACCCGCCGGGGCCTGTTGTGGGACTTATGGAGATAACTTGACAGGCGTAAGGAGGAACACATGAAAGTCTGCTGGTGGCAAGGTAAGATTCATCTGGAACCCGGAGTCGAGAAAGCGGAAGGCAAGGCGCTCGAACTCTTAATGAGCAATTTACAATTCACTAATCTTGGCCATGAGATTCCATCCGGCCCAGTCGGAGCTATCGAGAGAAACAATCAGGAGCCGGTCGTCACTGTCTAAAAATTTCTTGAAATAGTCTCGTAGACCAGCAGCGTTTGTGTTAATTCGGCGAAAGACCCATTGAGAGTAAAGAACCCGTGTGGCTCCAAAATTTTCCCGTAATGTTTTATAGAGGGCCTCGTAATTTTGAACAGGTTTATACAAATCGTAGCAAATCATGTACTTCATTGGTTTCTCCTGCGTAACTTATAGCTACGAAATGGATTTTATCCATGTCCATTGAAAAAACGTCCAATAATAAATCGAATAGTTCCGAGCAGTGTACCACCTAGACCAAATATTATCCCTTGGGATGGATAGCCCAACAAAGCAAGAATCACCCCTGCAACAATTGTCAAAGCGGAAATAACCCCAGACAATATTATTTGGAGTCTTTGATTGCTGGATACTTGATTCTGTGCGTCGATTTGCGCCCGTTGCTCATTTTCAATAAACGTCATAGATCTGTCTGTGAACCCTGGCAAGAGTTCTTCGTACTGTCGCAGTTCATCAGGTGGAGGGAATGGGCCTACGCGAAACTCTATGATAGGACCTTGATCGCCTGGTGGTAATGGGGGAAGTTTCTGAATGGGGTCAGGTTTTAGCTGTGATTCAGGAGGTTCTTCGTGGTTCGTCATTTTTTAATTCATCAATGCGAGGAAGGCTACTAAAAACCCGTTTAATAACACGATTTACGCGGTGTATGGTCCATAGATAAGATAGCAAAGGATTTCTTTTTATTGGAAGAAGCTCTATTTGATCTGGGGAAGTGTAAACGTCATCCAAATAATCAAGAAAGGTTTTCTGCTCAAAATCTTCGGGAACAACGAAGTTTCTAATAAAGCGTAGAGGTGGATTCAATGGATTTTCATTGGGGCGAATAAAAATCCCTGTAGACCCCATTTGAGCATTCAATCCATTGTCGAAAGTGAAGAAGGGCGTCGATTCATGGTGAATCGCCATTTTGTCTTTTATGGAATCCATAGCTTGAGTATATTTTAACAGAAAAAGAAAAGACAAGTTCAATACAAGCACCTACGCCTTGCCCGTCAAGTCCTCATACATGATCGTTCTCCTCGACATCGCCCCAAACACATAAGTCACCTATTTTTCATAGCATCACGCTATGCAGTGCATAGCAAAAACATAGCTGAATATAGCAATTTCGCATAAGATCATAGCAAAAATAGCAATGCTATGTTTTCCCGTACAAACTCCTTGCCGTCATTCGCGATCCTCGATTACTAACGTCAAGGACAGGCTATTTGTAATCGGGAATCCAGAGTCTTTTCGATGTTCTCGCCCGTCCTCGTCTGCAAAAATTTCTCGAAGCCGATGAAGCGGCGGCCATTATTTCTTGCCGACAATACGGCTAAAATCAGCCGCCACGTATTTCTCAAACCGTGGTTTCGTATACTCAATGCCGCGGCGCGTTCCGTTGAACCAAATGGTGCGGCTCCCTGCATTCTTGCCCTTCTTGTTTTGGTGGCTTTCTCTGATAAACTCGTTCGAGGTGATGATCCACATCTCGTTCATTCGTTCGGAATAAAACACGAACCAATAATCTGTGCGTTTTTTGGGATGAGTAATGCCAGCGAAGAGTCCCGCGTCGCCTGAACGTACATCCTGTGATCGCGCCTTGATCTGCACCAAGGCAATGGTGCCATTTGGTCGGCGAATGAGTGCATCTACCGCGTCGTCATCGACCAAAGGAAGATACACGTCAAGCCCTTCCTTGAGCATACGTCCAATAATCCAGAATTCGATTCGCTTGCCAAATCCCGCCAAGGTACGGAATGACTTTCTCAACAACATAGTCCCTCACTTCTTTGCCGGAAATCTATCATAATGCGATGGAGAAAAGAGGGAAAAAGTGGGGGACTACAAATTCAAACTGACCCACCACTGCTCTCCGAGCCTCGCGTTATAGCTGCATTTTTCCTTATCGGATTGATAGAATGGCGCGATGCCGAGCCGATGCCCGTCCGCTGCACCGATGGGAATCCCGACAAAGGCAAGGCAAGAGCCAGGCTGACGATCATGACAACAGAATCCCGAGACGCTCCGGACCGGCACCTGTGTTTGGTGGACGGGTCCGGTTTCCTGTTCCGGGCGTTTCACGCACTCCCGGTGCTGACCCGGCCGGACGGGACACCCGTGAACGCCGTTCTCGGATTTACCAACATGTTGCTCAAACTGTTGGATGATCTTCAGGCCACGCACGTGGCCGTGATTTTCGATTCGGCCCGGGAGTCCTTTCGCAACGAGATTTTTCCCGAGTACAAAGCCAACCGCCCGGACCCGCCCGACGAACTGATCCCCCAATTCCCTTTGGTGCGCGACGCGACGCGGGCCTTCAACGTCGAATGCCTCGAACGGCCCGGGTTCGAAGCGGACGACCTGATCGCCACCTATGCACGACGCGCTCAAGCGGACGGGTTCGACGTCATGATCGTGTCCTCGGACAAGGACCTGATGCAATTGGTGTCCGACCGGGTGAGCATGTTCGATGCCCTCAAAAACCGGAGGATCGGGCCGGCCGAGGTGAAGGAAAAGTTCGGCGTGGGCCCGGAGCAGGTCGTGGACGTGCAAGCCTTGGCCGGTGATTCCACGGACAACGTCCCGGGGGTCCCCGGCATCGGCGTGAAAACCGCGGCCCAACTCATTCAAGCCTACGGCGACCTGGATTCCCTGCTCGTGCGGGCATCCGAAATCAAACAACCGAAACGACGTCAAAGCCTTATTGACTTCGCCGGGCAAGCCAAGCTCTCCCGTGAACTGGTTCGTCTACGGGATGACGTGCCGATGGACGTAACCGTATCCGAGTTGCGACGCCAGGACCCGGACCCCGCGCAATTACTGGCATTCCTCGAAGAACAGGGCTTCAGGTCGGTCATGGCCAAGGTTCAACACCGGCTGGCCTCCGGGGAAGCCACGCCCAAGACCGAAGAAACTCCGGCCGGCACCCGTTACGAACTGGTCCAATCCATTGAAGTCCTGCAGGACTGGGTAACCCGGGCCCGCTACGCCGGTGCCGTAGCACTCGATACGGAAACCACGTCGCCGGATGAAAGCCTTGCGGACCTGGTCGGTATCTCCCTGTGCGTACAACCCGACCACGCGTGCTACATCCCGCTCGCGCACCGCCTGCCAGCGGCCGCGGCCGAACCGGAAGGTTCCACCGCCGGGGAGGAGCCGCCTTCTCCACAACCGGAATCGCTCGAACAAATTCCGCTCGACGCGGCGCTGGACCTGCTGAGGCCACTCTTCACCGATCCCTCGGTGCTGAAAATCGGCCATAACCTGAAATACGACGTGGTGGTGCTGCGACGATACGACGTCGCCGTTTCGCCTTTGGATGATACCATGCTGATGTCCTACGTCCTGGACGGGGGCGTCCATGGCCACGGCATGGATGAATTGGCCGCGCTGCATTTGGACCATCGGACGATTCCGTTCAAGGACGTGACCGGCACGGGGAAATCACAAATCACCTTTGACCTGGTTCCGCTGGACCGGGCCCTGGCCTATGCCGCAGAAGACGCGGACGTGACCTTGCGGCTTCACCGGTTTCTCAAACCCCGCCTGTTGGCCGAACGCATGGTGACGCCCTACGAGACCCTGGAACGGCCCCTTGTGCCGGTATTGGCCGGCATGGAAACCGACGGCATCCGCGTGGACCGGGAGAAACTGGAACAACTCAGCCGGGAATTCGCAGAACGCCAGCATGCATTGGAGCAGGACATTTACCGGCTCGCTGGTCGCGAATTCAACGTGGGTTCCCCAAAGCAACTCGGTGAGGTCCTGTTCGACGAACTGCGCTTGGAGGGAGGGCACAAGGGGAAATCCGGCGCTTATGCCACCGGCGCCGACGTGCTGGAATCACTGGCCGCCGAGGGACATGAACTGCCGGCCACGGTGCTGGAATGGCGACAGCTCGACAAACTCAAGAGCACCTATACCGACGCCCTGATCGAACAGGTCAACCCGCGCACCGGTCGCGTGCACACGTCCTTTGCCATGGCTGCGGCGTCCACGGGTCGCCTGTCTTCCATAAATCCCAACCTGCAAAACATTCCCATTCGAACCGAAGACGGCCGAAAGATTCGCCATGCGTTCGTGGCCGAACCCGGACGTATCCTGCTGTCCTTGGACTACTCCCAAATCGAACTCCGGCTCCTGGCCCACGTCGCCGGGATCGACGCGTTGAAACGCGCGTTCCACGAAGGCCTGGATATTCATGCCCTGACCGCAGCCCAGATGTTTGGCGTTGATGCCGGCACGGTGGACCCGGCAATGCGGCGGCAAGCCAAGGCCATCAATTTCGGCATCATCTACGGGATCAGCGCGTTCGGGCTGAGCCGCCAATTGGGCATTTCCAACGAGGAAGCCGCGGCGTACATGAAGGCCTATTTTGAACGATACCCGGGCATCCAGGACTACATGAACCGGACCAAGCAGTTCTGTCGCGAACATGGATACGTGGAAACGCTCTTCGGGCGCCGGTGCCACGTGCCGGGCATCCACGACAAGAATGCCGCCCGGCGCAATTTTGCCGAACGCGCGGCGATCAACGCTCCAATCCAGGGCACGGCCGCAGACGTGCTGAAACGCGCCATGATTCGCGTACCCCCGACACTGGCGCGGCATGGCCTCGACACGCGAGCCCGCATGCTGCTGACGGTCCACGACGAATTGCTCTTTGAAGTGGATGAAGCGGTCGCCGATCAAACGGCCGGCGTGGTGAAGGACATCATGGAATCAGCGTGCCTGCCCGCGCTTTCTCTGTCTGTGCCGCTGACCGTGGACATAGGCCAAGGCCAATCGTGGGGCAACGTGCATTGAGAAATTTGCCGCGAATCAACGGAACTCTTTAGAATCTTCCCGGCATGAAGATTGCCACGTGGAACGTGAACTCCATCAACGTCCGTTTGCCGCACGTGACGGACTATTTGAGAGAGGTGAGCCCGGACGTCCTGTTACTCCAGGAACTGAAATCTACGGAGGAGCGGTTCCCTCGCGCCGAGATTGAAGACGTGGGCTACCACGTTGCGCTTGTCGGACAGAAAACCTTCAATGGCGTGGGGATTCTGGCGAAACAGCCCATCGAGGTGGAACAACGAACGTTGCCCGGTGATTCGACCGATGTGCAGGCCCGGTACCTCGAAGCCGTTATTGGCTCAATTCGCGTCGCGTCTATCTATCTGCCGAACGGCAATCCGATCGACACGGACAAATTTTCCTACAAGCTGGCGTGGATGGATCGCCTGATCGCCCACGCTCGTACCCTGCTGGCGCACGAGGAGCCGTTGGTGTTGGGCGGCGATTACAACGTCTGTCCCACGGATGACGACGTGTACGATCCCGAAGGGTTTGCCAACGACGCGCTCTGTCACCCCGAAACCCGCGCCCGGTTTCAAACCTTGTGTTACTTGGGCTTGACCGATGCGCTTCGCGCCCGGCACCCCCATGTTGGCGTGTACACGTTTTGGGATTACCAGGCCGGGTGCTGGAATAAGGATCAGGGGTTACGGATCAACCACCTGCTTCTCTCTCCGCAGGCGGCTGACCTGTTCGTCGACTCCGGGGTGGACAAAGGCCCCCGCGGGAAGGAGAAGCCTTCCGATCATACACCCGTCTGGTGTGCGTTGCAGGTGGCGTAGGTCGGGTAAAAGCAAAGACACTGGATTCCCGATTAAAGATGTCGGGAATGACAGCAAGAGATTATCTGGTGTGCGTTGCAGGTAGAGAGATAACTGGGTGTCACGTTGTCACTCGACACCAAAATCGGCCGAATCGGCAACGATGGCGCCGGCTTCCTGCATGGCTTCCAGCGCTCGATCTGAATCTCCGGGTTTCACGTTGGTCCCGCGTACGCCGTCCCTCAGGACCACGACGCGAAACCCCAGCTTGCATGCATCCAGGACCGTCTGCTTCACGCAATAGTCCGTGGCCAACCCGATCACGTACAGGGTCTGTGCCCCCAGATCTTCGAGACGCTCGTCCAACGTGGTCCCGTCAAACCCGGAATAGGCTTCCTTTTTCGGATTGGTGGCCCCGGACACGATCAGCGTACCGGGCGGCATCTTCAAATCCGGATGGAACTGGGCTCCCAATGACCCTTGCACGCAATGCGGCGGCCACGGTCCGCCCTGTTCCTGAAATGAACAGTGGTCCGCCGGATGCCAATCCCGCGTGGCGACAATCCCGTACCCCTGCCCGGCAAAAAACCTGATCCAGTCATTGGCCACGGGGATAACGTGATCCCCTTCAGGAACCGGCAAGGCTCCGCCCGGACAAAAGTCATTCTGCAGGTGAACCAGCAGCAACACGGTCTTCCGGTCCGGTGGCGGCGCTACGGCACGATTCTTCCGCTCGGATTGCGATTTTGTGATTTTCATGTCGTGAGGGCTGCGGGGAGAGGGAGTAGGGATAGGGTCATGCCACGATCTCCGTGCCGATTCCCTTGTCCGTGAAAATCTCCAGTAAGACGGCGTGCTCGATCCGGCCGTCAATAATGTGGGCCTTTTGCACTCCGGCTTCGATACCGGCTAAACAGGCCCGCACCTTGGGCAGCATGCCTTCACTGATCGTGCCCTTCTTCACCATGCGTTCGACGTCTTTCCTGGACACCGTGGGCAGGTGCCGGTTGTTGGCACCCCGAATGCCCCGAACGTCGGTGAGCATCAACAGTTTTTCCGCTTTCAATGCACCGGCTACGGCGCCGGCCACAAGGTCCGCGTTGATGTTATGCGGTTTGCCTTTGCGATCGACACCGATGGGAGCGATGACCGGGATCAGGTTCTCCTGCTGCAGTTTCGTGATGATCTGCGGTTCGATCCGATCGACCTCCCCCACGAAGCCGTACTCTTCATCCGCCTGACCGTGAGGCTCGTGGCTCAACCCCTGTGCCCAAGCCTTTGCGGAAAACGGTTTGCACACGATGAACTGCGCGTCCTTTCCGGTGATGCCGACGGCTTTCCCCCCGTGTTGATTGAGCATCGTCACGATTTCCTTGTTGATCTTTCCGCCCAGGACCATTTCGACCACGTCCATGGTGGCTTGATCCGTGACCCGGACGCCTCGTCTGAAGGTCGGCTTCATGCCCAGCCGGGACAGCATTTGATCAATCTGCGGCCCGCCGCCGTGCACGATCACGGGATGGAGGCCGACGTATTTCATCAGCACCACGTCTTCGGCAAAGCCATCCTTCAGTTCATCCTCAACCATGGCTTTCCCGCCGTATTTGATGACGATGGTCTTTCCCGCAAACGTCCGGATGTAGGGCAACGCTTCGACGAGGACGTCCGCTTTCTTGATCAGTCTGTTCATGGGACAACCACTTGTCATTCCCGCAGTCGTTAGCGGGAATCCAGTTCTTCTTCCCCCTCACCCCAGCCCTCTCCCACCAAGGGAGAGGGAGTAAATTCACGGCGGAAACGACGGCTTGCGTTTCTACAGGATGTACCGGCTCAGATCCTGGTCCTTGACGATCTCCTTCAAATGTTCATGCACGTACGGTGCGTCGATCACCACTTTTTTCTCTTGCAGTTCCTGCGCCTCGAAGGACACTTCTTCGAGCAGCCGCTCCACGATCGTGAACAGCCGGCGCGCACCGATATTCTCCGTACGATCGTTGACCTCCACGGCAATGGCTGCAATGGCGTCAATGCCTTCCTTCGTAAAGTCCAGCGTGATGTCTTCGGTTTTCATCAAGGCCTGATATTGTTTCACCAGGGCGTTCCTGGGTTCCGTCAAAATGCGCACCAAGTCGTCTTTGGTCAAGGGTTCCAACTCGACTCGAATGGGGAACCGGCCCTGCAACTCGGGAATCAGATCAGTCGGCTTGGCCACGTGAAACGCTCCGGCGGCAATAAACAGAATATGGTCGGTCTTCACCGGCCCGTATTTCGTGTTGACGGTCGCTCCTTCGACAATCGGCAGCAAATCCCGTTGCACGCCTTCCCGTGACACGTCGGGCCCCATGTGTTTCTCCCGGCCTGCGATTTTATCGATTTCATCCAAAAAGACGATGCCGGATTGCTCGACCCGTTCGATGGCGTCGCGCGTCACTTCGTCCATGTCAATCAGTTTCTGCGCTTCCTCCTGTGCAAAATATTTCAGGGCGTCGGGAATTTTCATGACCCGGTTTTTCTTCTTGCCGGGCATCAACCCGCCAAGCATGTCGCGCAAATGATTTTCCAGTTCTTCCATGCCTCCGACGTTGGAGATAATCCCGACGGGCAGCCCGCGCTCCTTGATTTCGATCTCCACGGTCCGGTTATCCAGCCCGCCTTCCCGTAATTGCTTGCGTAGCTTTTGTCGCGTGGCGTCACCCGGCGTCGGTTGCCCCGGCTCATTCTCCTGCCCCTCCGCGGTTCGAGACGGACTCGGAGGAAGCAACAAATCGAGCACGTGATCTTCGGCCACGTCTTCGGCCTTCCGTTCGACTCGCTGAAGCGACGAACTTTTCACCAGGTTGACCGACTGTTCGGTCAGGTCACGGATGATCGATTCCACGTCGCGCCCCACGTACCCCACTTCGGTAAACTTCGACGCTTCGACTTTGATGAACGGGGCGTCGGCCAGTTTCGCCAATCGCCGGGAAATTTCCGTCTTGCCCACGCCCGTCGGCCCGATCATGACGATGTTCTTCGGGAAAATTTCTTCACGCAGTTCCGGACTGAGCTGCTGGCGGCGCCATCGATTTCGCAAGGCGATGGCCACCATCCGTTTGGCGTCGCGTTGTCCGATCACGTACCGGTCGAGGACTTCGACGATTTCGCGAGGAGACAAGCTATCGAGTTTCACCGCCGGGGCGTCGGAATTCATGAGGGTGCCTTCAGTTCTTCGATCACGATCTCGTGATTGGTGTAGATATCGATGCCGCCGGCGATACGCATGGCTTTGTCGACGATTTCCGGCGGCGTCAAGGAAGAATGGTCCATCAGTGCGCGAGCCGCGGCCAGTGCATACGGTCCGCCTGACCCGATGGCGAGGATCCCGTCTTCCGGTTCCACGACGTCACCCGTACCGGAAATAAGAAACGACCGATCCAAGTCTGCGACGGCCAACAGCGCTTCGAGGCGTCGCAACACGCGATCCGTCCGCCAGTCTTTTGCCAACTCGACGGCGGCCCTGGTCAGGTTGCCTCGATATTCTTCCAATTTCTCCTCGAATTTTTCAAATAAGGTAAAGGCGTCCGCCGTGGCTCCGGCAAAGCCCGCAACAACCTGATCATGATGGAGACGGCGGACCTTGCGCGCGTTGGCCTTCATCACCGTGGTTCCGACCGTCACTTGGCCGTCGCAACCCATGGCCACGACTCCGTTTCGACGAACGGACAGAATCGTCGTGGACCGGATCTTCATGGAGATTGCCTCGGGGCAGTGGGCTTTCCAGCCTTCACGTTTCCGGACCGCGGATGGGCTTGATCGTACACTTCCATCAAGCGATCGGTGGCCAAGTGTGTGTATTTCTGGGTGGTGGCTAACGACGCGTGTCCGAGCATTTCCTGGATGACCCGGAGGTCGGCCCCCTCGTCCAATAAATGCGTGGCATAGGAATGCCGAAAAGTATGCGGGGTCACGGTCCCCACCTGCAAGCGGTCGCCGTAACGCCGGACGATCCGCTCCACGCTCCGGACCGACAACCGGCCGCCTCGATTATTGCGAAAGACCGGGCCATCCGCCGGCTTCCCTTTGAGGGGCGAGGCCGCGTCCTTGTCCGTGGCCGGATTCGCCCGAACCGGTGTCACCGCGAGATAATCCCGGATCGCCTCGACCGCCACCAGCCCGACCGGCACGAGGCGTTCCTTTTTGCCTTTGCCTTTCAACCGCACCATCCCTTCATCAAGACTCAGGTCGCTCCAATTCACCCCCACCAACTCGCTCACCCGCGCACCCGTCGAATAGAGCGTTTCCAGAATAGCTTGATCCCGAACGGTGGCAGTCCCCGCATCGGCACCAGGAGACTCGAGCATCCGCTCCGCCTCGTCTTTCGTGAGGACCCGGGGCAAGCGTTGCCCCAGCCGTGGAGAACGAACGTTCGCCACGGGATTACTCGAAACCTTCCCGCGGCGGTGCAAAAATTTGAAGAGGCTGCGTAGCGTCGCAAGCTTCCGCGCCTGCGATGACTTTTTATCCTGTCGCTCGGCCAACCACACCAGAAACCGGCGAACCAGCGACGCATCGATCCCGGCCGGCTCCGGCAGCGTATCCGTGACGGTCTTCAGAAAGACCACAAATTGTCGCAGGTCAGACGCATAACTGCGAATCGTCTCCCGGGACGCGCCTCGCTCCACGTTGAGATACGTCAGGAAAGTGCGGATTGCCGTTTCCATGTTTGCCACTCTTCAAAGGCCCGTTCGCGGATCATGCGACGCTTTTGTTCTTTGTCCCGCACGTTCACGGGAAGAGGCGGGAACAGGCCGAAGTTCGTATTCATGGGCTGGAAATGCTTGGCGTCGCTGGTCGTAATATAATGCAGCAAGGCCCCATGTGCCGTGGCCAATGGAGGCGTCACCAACGGCAGATCAGCCAGCACCCGGCCGGCGTTGATTCCCGCCAGGCCGCCGGTGGCGGCACATTCGACGTAGCCTTCCACCCCGACGATGCAACCCGCCAGCCACGTGGTTTCGGACGCCTTCAGTTGCAACGTGTTGCGCAACACGGCAGGGGAGTTCACAAAGGTGTTCCGATGTACGCTTCCATAGCGGAGAAACTCTGCTCGTTCCAGACCCGGAATCATCCGGAACACGCGCTTTTGCTCCGGGTATGTCAGCTTGGTTTGAAATCCTACCATGTTATAACACGAACCATGGCGATTTTCCGCACGTAACTGGAGTACCGCGTGTGGCCGGACGCCGGTGCGCGGATCAACCAGCCCGACCGGCTTCATCGGGCCGAAGGTCAACGTCTGTTTTCCGCGTTCCGCCATCGCCTCAATGGGGAGACAACCTTCAAAGTAGGGAACCTTTTCAAAATCCTTCGGTTGCACCTTGTCCGCGGCCATCAGCGCCTCGTAAAAGGCCGAATAGGTTTCTTCATCCATCGGACAATTCAGGTAATCCGCGCTGCCTTTTTCATAGCGTGACGCCCGGAACACCTTGTCCATGTCAATGGACTCGGCATCGATGATCGGGGAAATCGCGTCGAAAAACGCCAGGTTCGTTTTGTGGGTGAGCGCGGTCAAGGCCCGCGCCAGGCTCTCGGACGTCAAGGGCCCCGTGGCCACGATGCACGGGGCGTCCGTGGGGATCTCCCGGATCTCTTCTCGAATGATCCGGATATTCGGGTGGGATTCCAGGGTCCGGGTGATTTCGCGCGCAAAGATCTCGCGGTCCACGGCCAGCGCCGCCCCGGCGGGTACACGTGCCGATTCCGCCGACCGTATGACCAGCGAATCGAGCAGCCGCATCTCTTCCTTCAAAATACCCGGCGCGCTGAGAGGATCAGCGGACCCCAACGAATTCGAGCACACGATTTCCGCCAACTGATCCGTCTTGTGTGCCGCGGTCCCTTGCTTGGGTCGCATCTCGTACAGCGTGACCCGGACGCCGCGCTCCGCTGCCTGCCACGCCGCTTCCGACCCCGCCAGCCCCCCTCCTATGACCACCACGTCATCGCGCATGCTGCGTTGATTTTCCAATCCAAAGAAGCCGTTTCGGTGCTCCAGTTCCGCCACGTGCGAAGGTTGATAATCTGAGAAGCATATACAGTTTGATTATCTTAGATTGAGTTATGGATTAACCAAGATTCTCATGAACGCGACCATAGTGTCCCAAATTCGTAGGAGTCATAAGGATCTTGATTATTTTCTATAAGGTACTTCTCAAGTCCATCTATGCTACCTTCACACAATCTCGCCAGAAATTTAACCGGAAAAACAAATTCCCATGTTTCTTCCCCAGTAGATGCGTCCTCTACCGCTTTCGAAAATGGTGAAAGGTCATCAACAGATGGAATCGCAGACTTGCCAGGCTCTCGAAATTCGTGAATCAAAATATTTCGGTATGTATAGAAAAGCTTGGCATACCGAGCCTCATCCACAATTCCTAAATCATCTGAACAGGCGACATTCTTAACCTCTTCAAAAGTTAGATCCCCGCTTGCATCTATGCGTGTTCCACATTTGTTGATTCGGTCATTAATGAGATCGAAAAGTAGTCCTGAGCTTTTTCCATTTTTTTCGAGAGAAAGCTCCAGATGTGTTGCGCTGACCCTGTCTCTTTCATTCCAGTTAGAGCACTCATCCAAAAATTTCATTACTCGGGTTTTATGACCCTTTTCACTAGGGAAGGCTGCACGGCTAAGCGTATCAACCTCAACTAAGTAAAGAATTTTTCTGTAAATCGGAAGTACTTCAAGTCGACCTATTTCTGCCGTCTTATCCCTAAAGAAGGCAATATACTTATCAATGTCGTCTCGAACTGTGATTTTCAAAACGATTCCACCTTTGAAAAACCGACAGAAAGGCACCGCATAACGATAATTACGCCACTTGCTGCCTTCAGGACGATTTGTGCTTTATTGTGCGTCTTGCGGCGCACATAGTAGACAACTTGTCATAGCTACATCATTTAAAAAGCTTATCCTCTGTTTCTTTTGATCTACTCTCGACTGCGATGCCAAGTTCCGAAAATACAACCTTTTGGGCCTTTAGCATCATGACAAAATTCTTCGTTGTACCAAAGACGTGCTCTATCGAATCTGTGGGAATTTCCCAGGACAATATCGTACATCGTTTTCGACCCAAAAGGCCCTGCCGTGATTGCAAGCAAAGGGTTATGAAGTCTGGCTTGACATAGTCATAGATTGACCCTGGCATAGCCAAAACCTCCGCGAAATTAATGAGTTCGGGAATGTCGGCCCAAGAAAATAGGCGTCGATACCCATCCATTAGAGGGAAGAGAGCATAGATACTATCTTCGCCCCACATACTCCGAAAGCAATATTTCTTCCGAAATGATTCAACATCTTCCGATTTGAGTTTTTGGAGTTGTTCGATAATAACATCACGGTTCTTATCCATTGATTTTGTTCCACCACCGATATCGAGCATGTTGTAAGTCAATGCCTCACCTGCGTTATCTGTCGCATCTAAAAGAATCCCGCGAGCCTCAGGATCTAACAAAACAATATGCTCATCATCGATAGTGCAATGGAACATCTAATGATATCCTATCTATGGACTTTTCAGTTCCCTGGAATGTTGCTCATTGCAAAAATGAATTTTGACACTTTCGCCAAAATAAAGGTGCCTCGTCGTGAGGTGGCGAACCCCTGCTAAAAAAATTCAAAAAATGAGAGATGTTGTACTAACTTCCCGGAACAGGTAACGACAGATTTCGACAAATTTTTTGGGCTAACCGATCGGCAATGTCGGTATGGCGAGGGATAGCTTCGACCGAGCCAGTAGCAGGATTGATCCAAAGTGAATGCGCGCCACCTTCACGCTTCAAGTGGCAGCCGTGTTTGCGCAAGTGGCGAAGCAAGACGCTCCGTTTCACCCAAGAGTCACCGTATCTCGAATCGCTTCAGGTGGGGTTCCTCGGAGGGCATCTTCGCGACGATCTTGCAAAATGAGGGCAATAGCATCAGCAAGACTGCTCCTTGCTTCTTCTTGTGTTTTGCCTTGTCCATTCGCCCCGGGAATTTCCGGGCAATACGCAATAAACCATTCCTCATCTTGTTCGATAATCGCCGTGAATTCGTTAGGCATCGCACGCCTCCACAACTGCCTAGACTGTTTGATCAATAGGTTGAACGTTAAAGAATTCTTCAGACACTGTCAATTTTTGGGAATTATCCTGATAACTTGAAGGCTAGCTCTAGAAGAGATACTATATTAAAATACGATAAAAATGGCCTGAGGTGGTGTCTGCCACCTCAGGCCCAGCCGATTCCGTTTGCCACTAACTAGGAGATATTTTATGCAATCGACTGTTTCTCCATTCCCCGCTTCAGATGACGGCCCAGGCTCCATGGTGGAGGAAATTAAGAGACTACAATCCATACCTAAAACTAACCCGAAACTACCATCTGACGATGTTGCCGAATTAAAGAAAGAAATCGTCTATTTATGCCGTATCATAAATGGGCACGATGAATTCTTGAAGCACTTGCTTGAAACGCTATACCAATGTTGCCCGGATCGCAATGATCAATGTATTGCGGAACTCAGGGCAATGATCCCGGAGATCACCGAGGATAACCGGACACGCCACGCATTAAACCAAGCACTGAACAAGAGCCTGCCATTTGAATAATCGCTTTATGGAATGGCGCCATACCAGCGCAGGTAGGCAGCACCTAAGCCCGTTCTACCAAAGTATGGAATATGCATTGTTCGCATTACATATTCCCATGAGTCTAATGCCGACCCCCGCCATAACGGATCCTGACACCGTCCACCCCAATAGCACGAATTTATCTGCCAAGTTATTGGGATAATTCCCCAATTTTTAGGTAGTTGCCTTTCGGTCTTCGAGGGCGGCTTCGCCGCGGAACCAAATTTGACTCCTCCGGCGGCACCTGTTTGAGCAAAGCGAGTGGTCACGGCATGTAATTTAGTTTCAAGTCGCCCCGTAGGGGACACGCCAGGGCGGACATGGGTTTGGGCACTTTTGCCGAAACAAAAGGGCCTGTCCTGAGCGTAGCGAAGCGAAGTCGAAGGACCTCGTCGGGCGGGGACGAAACCCCGTCACTCCGACATTAGCCAAGAGATTTGTCGGTCATGCGAATAATCCCTGGAACACCGTCAAAACCTTCATCAAAACTCATGATCCGCTTGATCCCATGACGTGCCATGATGGCAAGATGGAGTGCGTCTCGGGCAGATAATCGTTCGGTGGAAAGCACGATATCCTTGACACGCTCCACGTCCCGTCGCTCGACGGGAAAGATTTCGTCCACAATACCCGTCAAGGCCTCAAACGCCGGAAGAATGGCCTCGCGCCGAGCAATCGCCACGTACCGATGCAGGATTTCCTGTAAGACCTCCACGTCCGTAACCAGCCGCTCATCATGAGCGACCCAGGTTTCTAGGGCTCGTTGGGCGAGAACTTTGTTGGGATGGGTCGCTCCAACCAGATACATCGGGACGTTGGAGTCGATGAAAATCATGAAGGGGTCTCGATTTGATACCCTTGATTGATCTCTCGAAGCATTTGATCGATGTCGCCGGTCGGAAAATCATGCCGGGCCGCCGCGCGAACCACTCCCAGCTTCTTTTTGGTGTCGGTCAGCGGCACCTGGCGTTGCGCGGCACGTAAGGCTTGCCGCACCCATTCCGCCACCGTCATCTGCTGCCGTTTGGCGGTCCGTTGAATGTCACGCATTTCCTTGTCGTCGAGTATCACTTGCAGCCGCTTACTCATAGGCATGAGTATAAAATGGTCGCCGTCATGAGTCAAATCCCGAAACAAAAGCACCTTGTCGTGCCGAGGTGAACCCCCATTATACAATAGATGGAACCCCTGGGAGGAACGATTCATCTGGCTTTTCGGGGACTCACCTGTTTTGCTAACGTCTTATCCAACGTCACCAATTCGACGTCCAACTGCCGGGCGAGCCATAAGAAGGACGCGTCATACGCTGTTAATTTTTTGGCTTCGGCGAGGGTCACGACCTCTGTCATGTTGACGACCATGAACGTCAAGGGCAGGCGACTGATCATCTCATAACCAGCCAACAGTAACTCCCTCTTCACCGGATGCCTTCGAATCTTGGTAAGGCAGACGTTCGCCAACTCAAAGGGTAACAGGTGGGGAGCGATCAAGTCATGCTCTTCCAATTGAACCGCGATCCGTTGGCCGTCGGGTTCGGCAAACGCAACCGCGGCCAAGGCAGACGTATCAATGACCTTAACGGCCATCCCGGTCTTTCCTCACGATTGTCACTGATTCCTTGGGCGTGCGTAAGCCTCGTTGCCGTAATTCTGACAACAGACGTTGTGGGGAAATCGTGTCCTGCTGGTTCAGGCTGTCTTCCAAAATGGAAAGTAATTCACCCTGGAGCGAACGATGGTGTTTCCTGGCGCGTTGCCGCAGGTGCTCCACCCATTCTTTCGGAACGTTTTTGATGGAAAGATTGACGGACATCCTCACCTCCATGTGGTTCTATTTTGGAACCATTATAGATCCACTTGAGTTATCCCGCAACGCCGTATTGGAGAGAGGCCTCTTGTTTTGACAGTAAAATGCCGAGGTTTGCGTACTGCGGTCCCTTGCTTGGATTGCATCTCCTACAGCGTGACCCGGGCACCGCGCTCCGCCGCCTGCCACGCCGCTTCCGACCCCGCCAGCCCCCCTCCTATCACCACCACGTCATCGCGCATGCTGCGTTGCTTCTCCTTTAAAAACCGGAAAATCATTCTAGGGACGCAATAAAAAGCCCGTCAAGAAAGACAGCCTGACAGACCAAACACCTTTTGGGCATCCAACAAACCTTTTTTTATTGCCACACATAACAACATTAAGTACTCTTCGATCCTGTGTCAGCCATAAAAGCGGACTCACTGATTCAATAAAACCAAGGGAAGAAGGATATGGGAGGTGGCTCGGTTATTTTGAACAGTTTGCGGACTGTCGATAAGTGGCTCTCCGCTCTGGTTATGCCGCCGCCGGGATGGGCGTCGGCGGGTTGCAAGAGACTTGGTCGGGTGTTTGTCCGCCAAGCGATGACTGCGGTCTGCTCCGATTGTAGAAGGCAAGATAGCGGCTTAGACCGCGCCGCGCCTCCGAGACACTTCGATAAGTGCGCAGATAGACTTCCTCGTATTTGATCGTCCGCCAGAACCGTTCGACCACGACATGATCGCGCCAGGCGCCCTTGCCGTCCATGCTGATGGCACTCTGGGCGTCCTGCAAGACCGTGAGGAAGGCGACGGAGGTGAAGTGGCTGCCCTGCTCCGTGTTCATGAGCTCGGGCGTGCCGTGCCCGGCCAGCGCGTCGCGTAACGTCTCCACGCACGGCCCCGTCTCCAGCGTCAGCGAGAGCCGCCAGGCGAGGATCCTACGGCTGAACCAGTCAAGAACCGCCACCAGATACACGCCCGCGCGCGCCATGGGCACATACGTGATGTCCATCGCCCAGCCGTGACTGGGGCGGGTGACGGTCAGCTTCCGTAACAGATATGGGTAAATCTGGTGCTCCGGCGTCGGGGGCGACATGGTCGGGCGCCGATAGCCGGGCGATGGTTTCGGCGTAGTCGTTTCATCATGATTCCTCCTCATCGACGGCAATCATGCCGCTCGTGAGCAGAAATGTCACTTATCCCTCTTGTTCAGATTTCCCGAGCCACCTTTTCAACTACCCAGCCGCCAGATTCGGGCGTCACTCCATTGAAAACAGGGGTTATCCGGCAATG